>DJVC01000071.1 GCA_002440765.1 bacterium UBP3_UBA6266
AGTCCGAACAGCAGTCCGAGAGCTATATTCAAAGCTTTCTTCGGCCTGGACGGGATTGTGGGCCTCACGGCAGGCTCAACGATTTCAACATAACTTACAGGGAGAGATTTGATAACTGTTTCCTCGGTAAGCTGTTTTTTCAGCGTCATATAGACTTCCCTGTTTGTTTCCACTTCCCTGACAAGGGCTACCACTTCAAGCTGTTTCTCATCAAGTATCTGATCTTCTTCTTTTACAGTATCCAGAACGTGTTTCAGCTCCTCAGCCCTGACTCTGGCAACTTCGTACTCGGTTTTAAGCCCGTTAATAATCCCGCGAATCTCTTTCGCGATATTATCTTCTATCTCTTTTATCTTACTTTTTGCCTGCATAACCAGAGGATGTTTATCGCCGTAATCTTCAAGCAGAACGGAAAGTTCGACACTGGCTTCCGCCAGGCGCTGTTTCAAAACTGCCAGGTTCTGTGAAGCATTCCCTCTAATTCCGACAGAAAGGGTATAAAGCTGATCTTCGGGGGAAAGTTTCGTAAGTTCATCCATCTCTGTTTTCTTAAGGACGGCTTCCATCTGCGCCTGAATGTAGGCATCGTTGTATTCGGTCAGTTTCTGCTTGTCTATGCTAACCCCCTGGTAATACGCAAGTCCTGTCCGTTTTTTAGCGTCTTCAAGTTCTTTATCAGTCTCGGCAAGCTCCCGTAAAGATTTATTAAGACTTTCGGAAAGGTTATCGAGCCCTTTCTTAACATTTTCCTGCATCAGGCGGAGCCTTTCATCGCGAAAAACATTCGCAATGGTATTGGCTATTACAAAAACCTTTTCCTGGTCATAATCCTCAAATATTATTTCAATTATATCCGTTCCCCTGAATTGCTTGACACGGAGATGATATTTCATTCTTTTTAAAGCGAACTTATTTCCCAATTCCTTAAAATCGTCCCTGGCGCCAAACCACCGCTTCGCGAGGCCCAATTCATCTATCACCTTAAGAAGGATAGGCTCGCTTTGTATCAATTCAGACTGTGTCCCGAAGAAAATAGGGTCGTAATCCGACATCATGGAATACTGTTTGCCGTAGACATCAACCGCGGGCTTTTGCTTTACCACCCTGATCTTACAGGAGGCATAATACCGGGGTGTCATAATAAATGAAACAAGTGCGGTCGTAAAAGTGACAATAAACACCGTGGCTAATATCAGACCTTTACGCTTACGGACAATTCTCCAATAATCTAAAAGGTGTTTATCTTCAACATTTTTCATGAATTACGCTTTTACATGGAAAAAGGGGTAATGTTTTATACCCCTTTTTTTGTTTTCCGGTTATCGGCTGCGAACAACGTTAAAAAATAAGGTTTACGCCCATATAGACGCGGTTCCGGTCATACGGGGTGGATACATCGGTATCAACGTCAATATAATTATATCCTGCTTCCGCAAAAAGATAATCTTTAAACTCATAACTTAAGCCGACAGCAGCCTCCCATGTCTCCTGCTTGCCGTCCCTTGCGGCTGCCTCAATCCTGCTGCTTCTGTTATAGCGCCCGTGGTCATACGAGCCTCTCGCAAAAACGGCCAACCTGCGCGTAAATTTATGTTCTGCGTGGACATACGCTTTTTGCCTCTGCTGATATTTATAATCCCCGGTGGCCGGATTGTCTATCTCGATAAAATAACCGACGGTAAAATTAGTCATAGGTGAAATAGTGGTGGTCAGACTTATGTTGGCGAAAGGCGAATCAAAATTTCCGTAGCCTTTGAAATCCCTGTATTCGTACCCCACTTTACCGTCAATATAAAACATCTTGCTGAACCTGTGCTTCACGCCGCCGTAAACCCTGTGAGACCAGTAATCCCTGTCATGGTTTTCTTTCCAGTCGGTGCGGAGAAGAAGGTATCCGGCGTAAGGGGAAGTAGTTGGGTTCATCAGATAATCAATATCGGCTCCCACGGCATTAGTAAACCTGTCATACTGGTCTTCATAAAAATCATCAACATAATGCAGGTATTCATTGTAATAGCGGGGCCTTATCACAAACATTTCAGTCATATTATAAGCAAGCCCGACGGAACCTCTGTTGTAATAATAATTACCTTCTCTCTGCAGTACAACATTGTTATCAACCGCCTCGGGTTCCTGGTCATAAACAAAGGTATTCTTGAGAAACAGCGTACACCTGGGGTCAAATTCATGGGACCAGTTAAAATTGGCATTGTGGTCAAATTCATGGTCTTTCCCGTGGGGGCTATGCGTATAATACCTGTATCCGAACTTATAATCCAGGCTGACCACATCCTGCGGAAAATCAAATTTAAGTTCGATTTTCGGCTCAACTATGAATTTCCAGCTGGCCGTTTCATCATCCTCTGTGGTGTAAATATTATCGTCATATTCGGTCCTGAACCTTACCGACGGCGTGAAAAAATCATTTCTGTCTAAAATATCCAATGCCAGCACAGATGAACAAGAACCTACAAGACCGATAATTACAGCCAATATAAAATTTTTAAAACGCATTTTTTATTTTCTCCCGTTATGCCGTTTTTTAAATAATCACATTTTATGTCGGCGTAGCCGGCGTTTCATAATTAGCCTGTGTTTCAAGGTTGCTGCCGCCCTGCGAAAGTATCTGCAGTGCCTGTCCAAAAGTAACCGGCATATCCGGAGACCCTTCAACCTGAACACCGATCTCAGCAAGAGCTTCCATCGCGGCCTGAATGGCAATATCAAGCCCCTGCTCAATGGCAGCCTGCGCCTCTTCTTGTGTCATGCCTGCCGTCAACTGACCGATTGCAATTCCTAAAGCCGCTTCTACCATATTCTGCAGATTCCCGGCTTCGGAATTAATGGCATCAGCCATCGCCTGGCTTAATGACTGTGTTCCGCCTGCGGGCTGATTTCCCGTCTGATTTAAGAACTCATTAATATTTATCTCAACAGGGTCGCCGACAGGGTTCCCGCTGGAATCCAACGCATAAGCTGTAACTGTTCCGTCGGTAACCTGAATCTGCATACTCTGGCCGTTATAAGATAACGTGTAAACCGTTCCTTTTACGGCGGCCACGGAAACGGGGGTCGCCGCTTCGAATCTGGCGCCTTCTCTCAACTCGCCGGCATTTACAAGCATATCGCCTCTTTGCAGATAAATAAACACGTTTTCGGTTCTGTCCGGATTGAAACTTAATTCCTGAAAAACTATTTCCGAATCGCTTTTAACCTTTACCGCTCCTAATTTCCCTATTCCCAGAGCAGCCCAGGAATTCTCTCCTGTCCGGATAGCATCACCCTCTTTAAGCCTTATTCCCTTTCTCGCGGGTATCCACCGGCCCTGGCCTATTCTTATTTCGACATCACCCTGAACATCCACAACATAAGCAAAAAGTTTATCCGCGGAAGGAATCGTCTCTCCTCCTTCTGTAAGCTTTTTGATTACTTCTTTTTCAAGGCCCAGAGCGCGCTCAAGCAGAATCACCATGTCTTTGTTGGTCAACACCTTTTCCGCATCAAAGCCCCCGGGAGGAGTAACGCCGCGGGATTCGAGCAATCTGAAATAGTCCTGTGTTAACGGAGCATCCGGAAGCTGTTCATTCAGCGCAAGCGCGTTAACAAGATACCGCGCAAATTGACCCTGTGTCATTACTTCTTCTTTATCAAGAGCGCAGGTGAACGTGCTGTTTAATATTATAATAAGGGTAATAAAAACAGCATACTTAATATATCTTAGCATTAAATACCTCCGCGGGTTTTATCCATATCAGCCATAAACTGCTTAAAAAAATCCTTCAAAACACATAACGTGTCTTTTTCATCTCTATAAACAGACATATAAATCACCACATAAGACCAACGTGTCTGCCTGCCCCTGAATAACCTGTCACAAACTGTGAAAAATATCCTTTTCAGATTGTTGCCTGTTACCCGGTTTCCACCTATGTAATAATATAAAACAAGACTATTTATTTCAATACTTTTTTTACCGGCGATAACCGAAAGCTTTTGAACATCAGCTGTCTTCTGTCTTCCCGCGCAATCCTCATATGAAAGAAAAACTGTTTCTTTTCCCGTGATAATCCACCCCTGTGAAGGCAGGCATACTTCGGCTCTGTGGATACTTCTCCTGTCCTTTCCGCTTATTACGATATTTACAAAGATTTCTCTGTCTTCCGGACCGGCATATAATTTCTTCACCATTTCAGTATCGGGAGGGAGAAGTTCCCTCTCTATGTCATTCATCTTTATATCCGAAGATTTCCAAACGCCGACTTGTTCGGGAACGATACCGGGAGTAACATCCGGTGAAGACTCAATGGAAACTCTGGCGGCAAATGAACCGGCCACCGCAGCAGCAACACTTATGCAAATCAAAATTATTACTTTCCTGTTTTCCATCTGATTAAATATCCCGCAAGTATAAACATTGCCAACGCAAGCGCGAAGACAAAAAATCCCCAAAAATAATGAAGCTTAACCAGCGCTATTTCCGGGCTAATCCCCTGCGCTACCATACCTATAAGAATCACACGGATTATATTAGCTGTTACGGCTATCGGCAAAGAAAGCAGAAATAAAAACCACTGCCTGAAAATTGTCTTCTGAGTCAAATACGCAAAAACAGCTCCGACTGCCGCCAGCGATATCATAGAATTCAAACCGCTGCACGGGGCATCTATGTTTAAAGGCCCGATATTTTTCAAACAGACAACTGTCCCCTCAACATAATCAAGCGAATCTATCATCTTAAAGAAAGCGGCGCTGACATCCGTGACAAAAAACCTTAAAGGCATACCGGCAATAGAGTCCAGAAACCCCATCGGCACCATAAACAGAAGATAAGTTATGGGAAACCACAGGGTTCTCAGGAAACTTTTACCGAAAAAGTAAAGCACAAAACCGAAAAAGAAGATTATCAGGGAAACCAGGGAAATTCTGTTTAAATCGGTTCTGAGAGCAAAAATGTTAAGCAAAAAAGCAAAGATTATGATATAAAGGCCTCTTGCATCGCCTTCTGCCGTCACTTTTTTCAACTCGGGAAGCTTCAAATAAACAACCCACAGGGACAGGAACAATATCCATGGCCCCGGAGTATAGTGGCTTACATATTTATCGTTCCATGTCCCTGTCATCCAGACCACAGGCTTACAATAAAGAAACGCCACGGCAATAAACAAAATAATAACAGGGAAATATTTTTTTATTATGTTTTTTCCAGTACTCATTGAATGCTATTTTTTATCCTCTTTAAAAGGATACCTGCTTAACACGACATTTAACGGATTTTCCGATACGGCCCTGCCGTATTTAAAACCTGTTTCTATAGGAATTCTTCCCATCAAAATATTCCTCCACTCTGGCATATTGGGATAACTTAAAAGCATTGAAGAAAAAAAGGCATATTCCATATTATAACCTTTTTCAGTAAGGACCTTGAATTCTCCTATATCCCAGGGGAGCCATATCGTTTTAACATTCCCGTACCAGGCGACAGCCCAGGGGACATCGGAAACAATAAGTGTATCTTCGGGGATTTCTACCATTGCTTCGGTAACGGCATTTACCAGGCCGGTTTTCTTGTCATTGAATATATAGTATGGCAAAGACCTGTTTTTTCTGGTTATAGAGAAAATAAAAGGAGGCAATATAAAAATCAGTATCATAACAATAACAGCAACCCATGATTTCAGCATCTTAGGCTTATTAAAGTCACATAAGGCTTTCACAAAAAACCCGGAGGAAATTATCACAAAGAACGGCACGAAAACCGACAAATTATTCCCCGACGGGAAAAATGCGGCCGCCGCAACGAGTACAAACACAAACAGAGAATAAACCAGAAACCTGAACCTGTTGATTTTCCTGTCAGCAAACGAATAGAACACAGCCGCAACGATAAAGCATATCAGAAAATTATCGGATAAATTAATCAATGAAAGGTAACCGGATTTCAGCCCCGTTACGGTTTTTCCCAGCACATCGGACAGGCTCACCGCCTTTGACAAGGCTTCCGTGCTGAAACTTCTCATATATTCATGGGCGGGAAACGCGTTGGTATAGGCAAAAATATTATATGTCCCCAGGGAAAAAAAGGGATTGCCCGCTACAAGGGCATTTCGTATAAGCCAGGGCATAACGGTCACGATAAACACCGAAATAAATACGGATGAAAACACCGCTCTTTTCTGCCTGAAAGAAACCGTATAATAAACCAAAACGGGAAATATAAAGATACCGAAGCTGAAACGGCAAAGGAAACACAGCCCGGCAAAAACACCCGCGAAGACAACAGGCACGATATTCTCCCCGTCAGTCACGTATAAAGAGTACAAAAAGGCCGTGGTAAGAAAAGCCAGCATAGCGAGAGAATCGCCGCTTATCGCGATCTTCAGCTGGTTCAGGCAGACGATGTACAGCAAGAGGCTCAGATACGCTATTTTTTTATCAAACATTTTTTTGGCGAAAAAGTAAACCAGAACGGCCGTTACCATAAAAAATATTCCCGAACCCAGTAAAGACACTATCTTGTCCGCGTGCGCGGCATAACCGCTGAATGTCATTGAAGGAGCCAGAAACGAAAAAATCAGCGAAAGCCAAAGGGGGTATAAAGGCGGGTTCGAAAGATCCGGAAAATTTTCCGGCAAAGTATCGCCGGTATCCTTCAGGCGGTTATAGTAACTTAACGATAAAGGAGTTATAAAATTCGTTGTGAATCCCCTGCCCGAGGCAATATTTCTCGCGATTTGCGCGCATTCCATCGAATCTTCCGTGTCCAGGCCCCTGAAATTCGCGGTATAGAATAAAAAAAACACCCCCATTACCAGCACAGCCCATAAAGATATTTTCACCAGTATGGGACCGAGATCATCGATATTAACAAGTGTTTTCAAAAGCTTATCCGTCATTTAAACACCCCCGTTTTTATTTTCAGTTTGAATATTTCAGACCCGGCAAATATCCGCCTTCCACATCCGAAACAATACAGCCGAAACCCGCTTTTTCCTTGTTTTCCGGTGTTCCAACCAGAAAACAAATCCTGTTTTTTCCCTTTTTGATATAAAAAGCCGAAACATCGAGCACTTTGTCATTATTGACATATAAAGCCTTCAGCACCGCGTTCCCATCAATTTTTATTTTTACCGCGCAGGCTTTATCCGAATAAATATCTGTTTTAAGAAGATATATCCTGTTTTCCGCGGGAAGAATCAGTTTTCTACCCCATATATCGTATCCCGCCGCCATTCTCATCAGGTTATCCACCCTAGAAATATTGGCTTCCGCGCCGGACAGGTCTTTAAACGGCCCGAAAACATAAATATCCTTAATATACCGCAGGTAATTTTCGGTTTCATAAATCTGAGAGCTTATCATCTTTCTTAAAACGGCATTCCCGACACTGTAATACCTGTTTTTCAGATAAAATATGAACAGGTCCCCTTCTTCTGATAAAAGGCGGTTCTTTTTACGTATAACATCGGGCGACAAATTTAACATCCACTGCTTTATTTCACTCTCACCGGCAAGAGTTATTGAAGAATCCACGCCTCTGCAGAAATCAAAAAAATAAACCTCTTTAAGAAAATTTTCCGATTGCGAAACTATATAAGGATCCGAAAAACCGGGAATGGAATTTTCCAGCATATTTTTCGCCGAATAAAAATTTCCTCTTTTTACTTCCAGAAAAATTTCTTTAAACCTGAGGTATTGTTCGCCTGTATTGTCCTTAATAACAAGGCGCGCTCTCGGATTCCCTATATAAATATGCTTCCACGGAATGTCAAACCTTCCTCTGAAAAGTCCTCTTTTTGTCTGGAAAGCCTGTCCGAAGGATTTGCCTTCCGCCAGGTCTTTTACGGCGTAATAAGAAAACTGGAAGGACTGAGCGTAGGGCTCAAAAATAGACCCCACATAAAAATATGCCCCCTGGCTGAGCCACCTTCCGCATATGGTATCTTTATCCCTCGGGTCGCGCGCGGAATTACTGTGCGCGAAATAAACACAACAGGGGTCGCATGAGGGGATATCATCCGGACTTCCGCTTCCGCCCCAGTCACGGGGACCCCCGCCCGTATTGACCCATACAAAATCCGCCGCTAACCCGTCTCTGACAATGCTCCTCCAGTAACCCACATCCGCCTGCGGGGCGGAAATATTCAGTGTGACCATTTTATCAAATAACATCCATGCCCCGTAGCCTGTCTGAAGTTTCCAGTCCGGAGACCACAAATCAAAGAAAAGTGATTTCTCCGCCTCAAGAAACAGAGAACACATCGCCTGATATAAAGAAGCCCCTTCTTCGACTTCAACAAGCCTGCCGACAAAAGCGTATACATCGGAATCCGTCATTTTCTCTCGCCCTATGGCATCATCAACACTCATACTGCGCTCGTAAATATAAGGCAAATCCCCCGCAACCGTAATATATTCAATGCCGCCGCGCCCCGAATAGTTATAACCCCGATCCCTGATAAACTGAAGAATGGAATTCCTTAAAGAGTCAACTTCATCGAATGTAAGTTTATCATTCATCGTCCGGCCGTAATCGAACATAAAAATGTCCTGTTTGTAAAAAGCGGCAAGGGCGACTCCGGCCATTAATTCCTTCGAGCTCCGGCCTGTAACAACTATTCCGTCAACGGGTTTCCCCCTCCCCAGCAGCTTATAATACATTTTAAAACCTTCGCCCGGAGATATATCTCTTATATTTTTCCCGGTCAGCGATGCAGCTAATGCCCTGAAAATATTATCTGCCGTTACACCTCCTACATTTCTTTTGCCCGCCTTTTCCACAACATCGGGTTTGTACGCGGAAATAAATTTTTGCGAATACCTGCTTTCGCCGATAAAAACCGGGAATTTCTTTTCGGGTGACCATTCGCCGAGGTAATAAAGGAAAGTTTCTTCATCCGGCACGATAACGACTTTCTTCTCACAAAAAGCCGTTGTCTCAGCAAAAAGAAACAGAAGAAAAAATAGATGTAAAACCCTGTTCATTTATCAGAAAATAATACATCAAACAAACATAAAATCAAAGTTATTAAATAACTTGTGCTTGTCCTTCTTTATGTTTTATATTATATTTCTTTTCCTGTACTAATGGGGCCGTAGCTCAGATGGAAGAGCGCTAGAATCGCACTCTAGAGGCCGTGGGTTCGACTCCCATCGGCTCCACCAGTGAACCACACAGGGTTCACTGCA
>DJVC01000094.1 GCA_002440765.1 bacterium UBP3_UBA6266
ATTTATAGGGCCTTCATCAATTGAAGCAATTGGCCGTATTATCAGGAAATACAGGAACGGGAAGAGCAGTGGAAGAGAATTTATCTCCGGAGGATACAAAGCGGTTGATTTCCGTGAAAGAAAGATCACGGGACCCGGCCATTATGCTTATTTAAAATTGAGCGAAGGATGCAGTAACAACTGCTCCTTTTGCACAATACCGATGATAAGAGGCAGATTGAGAAGCCGGACCGGACGGAAGATTATAGAAGAGGCTAAAATTCTTGCCGGTAAAGGTGTCAAAGAACTCATAATCATCGGGCAGGACATTGCTTCGTATGGGACTGATAAGGGCAAGCAGGCACTGCCGTCTCTGCTGAATAAAATCGAAGATATTGAAGGTATCAACTGGATCAGGCTGATGTATATGCATCCGGCTCATATCACGGACGATATCATTTCCGCAATTTCCGATTCGAAGAAAATTTGCAGGTACGCGGATATCCCGCTGCAGCATATCAATAACGGGATTCTGCGCGCCATGAACAGGAAAATAACAGGAAAAGAAATCATTAAATTGATTGATACCCTCAGAAATAAAATCGGGGATTTGAAACTCAGGACCACTTTTATACTTGGTTTCCCGGGTGAAACGAAAAAGATATATAATGAGTTAAAAGATTTTATAAAGACGGCAGAATTCGACAGAATGGGAGCTTTTATTTATTCGCCCGAGGAAGGAACCGGCGCATATGATCTAAGCGGCAGGGTTAAAATGTCCGAAGCCGCGAAAAGACATAGGGAACTGATGGATATCCAGAAAAGAATATCTTTCAGAAGAAATAAAAAGTTAACAGGAAAACGAATCAGGGTTATAATTGATTCATATAACCGCAAGAATAATTGTTATGTTGCGAGAAGCCAATGGGACGCTCCGGATATTGATTGTGTCGTAAACGTGTCGGGCGGGAAGTTAAATAAAGGGGATATGCCGTATGTTTCTGTTAAAAAAAGTTCTCATTTCGAATTATTTGCGGAGTTTAAACAGTTATGAATGTGCCAAATAAACTGACATTAACACGGGTATTCATCGCTTTCATGTTTATGGCCGTTCTGGTTTCCGGAATACCTCTAAAAGGCGTGTTGGCAACTTTACTGTTTGTTGTAGGCTGCATGACTGATTATCTGGACGGCAGGATAGCAAGAGATAGAAATATTGTAACGGATTTTGGAAAATTGATGGATCCTCTCGCGGATAAAATAATGATTTCCGCCGCGTTAATAACATTTGTGCAGTTGAAAGACACCCATGTTCCCGCATGGATGGTAGTTATAATCATCGGAAGGGAATTTTTTGTTACAGGTCTCCGCTTACTGGCCGCATCAAAAGGACAGGTAATACCCGCCGGAAGAGGGGGGAAACATAAAATTATATCCCAGATTGCCGCTGTCTCCGTTATACTTCTTTTTCTTTCGGCGAAAGAAATTCTAACCTCATTTTTCAGGTGGGACGCAAGAGTAGATTATTATTTCGGTTTTATATCTTATATTATGATTTTTATCGCAATGGTTCTATCAGTACTGTCGGGATTTTTTTATTTTAAGAAAAACAAAGATTTGTTCATACATGAATAAAAACAATATAGCCGGGCGGATCAGCATAATAATATCAACGTTTTTCGGCGTAGGGTATTTTCCGAAAATTCCCGGGACCGTCGGCACCTTAATCGGGTTTGCAATATTTTTTTTATTGAAAGACCATATCATCCTGAACAGCGGCTGTTTTTTTGTATTGATCTGCGCCGGTTTTTTTGTTTCCGGAAAAGCGGAAAAAATGCTGGATAGAAAAGACCCGGGTTGTATTATTATCGATGAAATCGCGGCGGTTTATTTCGTTTTTTTATTAATTGATATTCCCGAAAAGTTATTTTTTGCCGCTATTATAACCGGGTTTATCGCTAACAGGTTTTTTGATATATATAAGCCGTTGGGAATAAATAAGTTGCAGCATTTAAACGGTTCGTTGGGTATAATGCTTGACGATATTTTAGCTGCTGTTTATTCGAATATCACGGTACGTGTGGTTTTATTATTGACACTTAAATTGGCCTCCTATAAGATGATTTAGTTTTTTATTGTTTAAAAATAATTATACAGGTAAAAAAATGAAGAGATATTGTTATAGAATAACGGTTATGCTGATACTGGTATCTGTTTCCACATTTTCTCCCGCTCCGTGGGTATGGACCCCGGAGTCGGGAAAATTCGTTAATCCTAAATGGGAACCGAAAAAAACCGCAAAGATTCAGATGGAATACGCGCATTCCCTTGAAGAAAAAAAGGAATATAAGGAAGCAGCCGAAGAATATAAAAAAGTAGCGAAATTTTTTCCGGGTTCGGCTTTTGCTCCCGAGGGCCAGATGGCAATGGGGAGGATGTATGAAAAAACAGGCAAATATTATGACGCTTTTCTGGGATATAAATCCGTTCTTGAGAAATATCCTTCATACGGTCATGTAGACGATATATTAGATAATATTTATAAAATCGGAAACGATTTTTTAGCCGGAAGACGCAGATACTTATGGAAATTTAAAATTCTCAGCGCGACCGACAAAGCCGCCGAAATATTTGAATTTCTGGTCGAGCAGGCTCCCTTTTCAAAATTCGCGCCTGAGGCGCAATTTAAAGCCGGTTTAGCCTATCAGAAGACAGGCGATTACAAGAAGGCAATCGAGGCTTACAAAAAAGTGCTGGAAGTTTATTCCGGCACGGAATTTGCCGATGACGCGAAATTTCACATTGGGATGTGCTGGTATGACAAATCAAGAGGCCCTGAATATGATCAGGAAGCAACGGATAATGCCATAAAAGAGTTGTATCAGTTCAGGAAAAAGTATCCCCAGAGTGATCTTATGGGTAAAGCAGCAGAGCTTATAACGGAACTGGAAGAAAGAAAAGCCGAAGAACTGTATAGAAACGGCGTTTTTTATGAGAAACAGGGTAATTACATATCTTCAAAAGTATACTATGAACTTCTGCTAAACCAGTATCCGGATTCCAAATGGTCTAAAAAGGCAAAGAAAACACTTTCTTCCGCCGGGTTTAAGCAGATGGAGGAACAGCAGGAACCGGTTGAGAAAAGAATTGAAAAAGAAAATAAACTTATGGGTGGAGGAGTTGATAACCGTGAAACATCGGTAACTATGCCTCTTGATGAAGCGGTGGAAATGGTAACAGAACCCGTAGGCGGAGCGGTGGAAACAGTTACAAACCCTGTAAAGAATGTATTGACCCCCGACAAGAAAGAAACCGCTGAAAGTGATGAGAATATGGAAGAAGCACAAACAGGGGGGTATTCCGATTGATATATAATCCGGGACAGAAATTGATATTTGCCTGCTGTATGACGGTAGTTTTACTGGCGGGGTGCGGTTATAAAACCGGTTCACTGATATTGGATGATTATAGGACAATCGCGATACCCGTCTTCAGGAACGAGGTGTACCAGGAAGATATTGAAAGTTATTTGACAAATTCAGTGATTGAGGAGTTTCAAAGGGATGGCTCACTGATAGTATCCGGCAAAAAAAACGCCGACCTCCTTTTAAAAGGCCGCATAACAGGATGGAGAAGAACCGGCGAAAGATTTGCAGGGGATGAATACCGCGAAGTTGTCGAATATCAGCTGGAAATAACCGTGGTATTCGATTTGATGGATCAGAAAACCGGAGATTATCTTTTTAAAGATCTGAAAATAAGCGGAAACAACACTTATTTTATTAACCCTGATATCCCCGCTTCAAAAAGAAGGTCAATCCCTCTGGAAAGAGAACAGCAGACTGTTATTATCAGCAAAGATATTTATGAATCTGAGAAGGCCTCTATGTGGCGGGCAGCTGAAAGAATATCCAGGCAAATACTCCAGAAAGTAGTTGAACGCTGGTAATTACTTAGAATGATATCGGATAAGAAAAAAAGAGAGGCGCAAATCCTTTCTGTTTATTTGGTTTATGGCAAGGATACCAGCCGGATTGAAGATGCCCTCGATAACCTCAGGAAATATTTCACCGGAGACACGGATAAGGATATAACCGTATATTCCGCCGGGGATACACCCCTGGATGCTGTCCTGTGCGATATTTCAACAGTTACTTTGTTCGGCGACAGGAAACTGGTTATTATCAGGTCGTGCGATGATTACGGCCCCGGTGATTTTAAACGGATTCTGTCATATATACAAAACCCATTCCGGCAAAATTGCATAGTGTTTGTTTTTGAAAATCTTCCCAGGCAGATATCTTCATCCCTGAAAAATATAAGCGAAGAGTATATTAAGTATTATCCCGAAGTTAAACCGTGGAAATTACCGGAATGGATAAAAAGCAGGGTGGAAAAACATGGCAGAAGAATCCAGCCGTCCGCAGCAGGTTTGCTGGCTGAAATAATAGGTGATAATTCCGGGATAATGAACATGGAAATAGAAAAACTGATAACTTATTCCTATGAAAAACCTGTTATAGGAGAGGACGATGTGCATGAAATAGCGTCAAGCGGCGAAGGCCAGTTCTGGGATCTGGTTAATAATATCATCGGACGCAATATAAATAAAGCCATGGCTGTCTTTCAGAAGATGGATTTTAAAAGTCCGGATGCCACAGGGTTAATTATGGTGACACACAAAAAGATTCTTGAATTGATATTAGCGAAGTTAACAATACAGAATAAAATATCAGTCGATGACATGTCCCTGATATTGAAACTGAATAACAGGAAGGATAAATGGAAAATAGACAGGATATTCAGGGAATCCGAAAAATATAACCTGCCCGGTCTGATCAATATTATTAAATCATTCCCCGGGATTCTGATGTCAGTAAGAAAAAATGATGATATGTCTGTTAAGGTAATTATCGAAAAAATGCTGATTGATTTCTGCCGGACTTAAATAAAATAAGAATTGCCCGGTAATGTGACCGGGCAAAACGCAGCTTATTTAAACAGCCTGGATAGATTTGATTTTTTATGGGCTGCCGTATTTTTGTGGATTATTCCCCTGGAGGAAGCTTTGTCTATTATAGATGAAACGGCTTTGAATATTTTTAATGCTTCATCTTTTTTCCCTTCCTGGTGAAGTTTTATTGCTTTTGAAGAAAGCGTTTTGATAGAAGATTTCGTGGCCTTGTTTTTGAGACGTTTTTTTTCGCTGTTGCGCATTCTCTTTTTTGCAGAACTGATATTTGGCATATTTATCTAACCTCCATAAAGTTATGTTATAATCTGTCTCTGTAAAGATATGGTAATTTAATAAAAGAGCCTGTGCTTGTCAAGAATTAAATTAGTTTTCGAAGCCGGAAATGAGAATTGATGAAAAAACACCATTTCGCGAGAAATGTCGTTGTAATCGGCGCGGCAACTGTGTTCAGCAGAGTGCTGGGCGTTGTCAGGGAAATATTTGTATTTAAATTTTTTGATCCCTGGATTACAGACGCTTTTTTTGTTGCCTTACGCATACCTTCCACATTGAGAAGGCTGTTTGCCGAGGGAGCTTTAAGTTCGGGTGTTATCCCTGTCTTTTCTGAATGGCTCAAAAACAAGACAAAGAAGGAGCAGGAGGAGCTTGCGGGCTCTCTTTTTATTGTTTTTACCGGCATATTGTCTCTTGTAACTTTAGCCGGTGTCGTATTCAGCCCTCTTATTGTGCGTATATTCGCAATGGGCTTTGTCCATGATCCGGCGAAAATGAAATTAGCGGTGGGCCTTACAAGAGCTCTTTTCCCTTTTCTTATTTTTATCGGACTGGCATCTCTTTTCGCGGGGATACTTAATGCTAAAAAACATTTTTTCCTGCCTGCCCTCGGGCCAGCGGTCCAGAATATCGCATTTATTGCGGCTGCTGTTTTTATATGTCCGGTTTTAGGCCCGTTGCAGACTGATATGGTTTACGGACTGGCAATAGGTGTTATTGCGGGTGTGATTCTGCAGGTTCTCATCCAGATACCCGCTTTCCGGTTTTCCGATGTCAGATTTTCTTTCGGGAACCCCTTAAAAAACAAAGGGGTAAAAAAGGTTTTGTTGCTTATGGGTCCGGCGGCCTGGGGATTAGGTATTATGCAGATAAACCTTCTTGTAGACCAGTTTTTAGCTTCATGGCTGGGTGATGGCCCGATATCGTATCTGTATGCGGCGACACGGTTATACCAGCTTCCCATAGGTATTTTTGCGGTATCTGTTTCGACAGTCGCTTTCGCTCATTTCTCTGAATTAGCTGCCGAAAAAAATATCGCCGGGTTAAGAAACTCGCTGGTATATACTTTAAGACAGATTATTTTTGTGATGCTGTGTTCGGGCTTCGGGTTGATTGCGCTGGGTGTTCCCATAATAAAACTGTTATTCGAGTACGGCAGGTTCAGCCTGAACGGTTCGACAATGCCCACTTATTTTGCGCTGGTCGCGTACTCGGTCGGCATGCTTGCTTACGGTTCCTGTATTATTCTTGTAAGAGTTTATTATTCGATGAAGGATATGGTTACCCCTGTCAGGTGTGCCTGTATATCTTTGATATCCAATGTGGTTTTGAACTTAATACTTATAGTCCCCATGTCTTATGCCGGTCTGGCGTTAGCCACCTCAATTTCGGCTTTTATAAATATGTTTCTGCTTTTTTATAAGATAAGAGAAAAGATCGGGCGGATAGACTATCCTTCGATGCTTAAGTATGTTTACAAAAATATTATTTTGGGTTCCCTGATGGGGTTATCCGGTATCGCCATGTATAAAGTATTGGTACGATTTGAAAGCGGAGTGACTAACATTATGGTAAAATTCATAAATGTTTTTCTGCCTTTCGGAGTCGCTTTGGCTGTTGTTTTTCTCCTGGCCCGCGTAATGAGAATTAAAGAGCTTGAAGATGTAATAAAATCTTTAAGAAGAAAATGAATAAGCGCCTGAAATCCATTATTTCTGATTTTCCCCCGTATCCAGGAGTTTACCGGATGAGAGATGAATCCGGGAGGATTATCTATATCGGGAAAGCCGCTATCCTGCAGAAAAGGGTCAGGTCGTATTTTGTGGATTCCCGGAAATTTAATGACAAGACCCTGTCTCTTGTCAGCGAAGTTTACAGCGCAGACTATATAGTTACAGATACCGAAGCGGAAGCTTTGATCCTTGAAAGCAGATTAATCAAACAATATATGCCGAAATACAATATGCTTCTAAAGGATGATAAAACTTATCCGTATATAAAGGTAAGCGTGAATGATAAATTGCCCGGAGTGGAAATCACAAGAGAAAAGGTAAGGGATTCAAATTTATATTTCGGGCCTTTTACGGATGTAAAACTTCTGAGAAAAACCATAAAATATCTTAAAAGCAGATTCAGGTTGAGAGGTTGTAATTATGTATTTCCGGGCGCGCATGAGTTTAAGCATTGCTTATACCGGAAAATAGGTATTTGTGACGCCCCCTGTATAGGCAGGGTTTCCCGCGAGGAATATAATAAAAGGGTTGGTAATCTGTGTATGGTCCTCCGGGGAAAAAGCGCTCAGCTTCTAAAGATTATGTATTCGGAAATGAAATCGGCGTCTGCCGCGCTTGATTATGAAAAGGCGGCATATGTCAGGGATTGTATAAATGCGGTGAAAACGGTCATAGGTCCATCCAGAACGTATTATGAACGCAGTTTTTACCCGTCTTTTTCCGAAAAGGAGAATGAATACATGAAAAAGATACTGGGGATAAAAGGAGATGTCAATGTGATTGAAGCTTTCGATGCTTCTTTTTCTCTGGGCAGGCATGCTGTCGGTTCCATGGTCAGGTTTGTGAAAGGCGGCCCGGATAAAAACAGCTACAGGAGATTTATTATAAGCGATGTTAATTCAAAAGATGATTTCTCCATGATAAAGGAGATGGTTTTCAGGCGTTATAAAAGATTGCTTGAAGAACATAAAAAGCTGCCTGACCTTATTATGGTTGATGGCGGTAAAATACAGCTTGATTATGCAATGCGGAGTCTCGGCTCCCTGCGGTTGAATCAAATACCCGTGATGGCGCTTGCAAAGAGATTTGAAGAAATATATCTGCCGGGCCGTAAGCTTCCCCTCAGGATTCCCAAAGACAGTCCGGTATTAAAGTTCTTCCAGAGGATAAGGGATGAAGCCCATAGGTGTGCTATCGGTTATCAAAGAAGAATAAGCGGTAAAACGATGTTCAGTTCACTGCTCCGAAGGATAAAAGGAGTGGGCCCGATAAGACAGGAAAAGCTTCTGAATTCTTTTAAGACTCTGAACGGCATCTCAAAAGCTGATCCGGCGGAGATTGCGCGTAAACTTTCCGTCGGCAGAGAAACCGCGGCAAAGATCCAGGAAGATATTAAGAATCTGAGACTTAAAACTTAATATAACCCCGTTATATCTTGAAAAATTAAAATATAGTTGATATACTCACTGTTCATTTATGATAAAGAGGTAATATGTTTTCGCTTATATTACATAAGATATTCGGTTCGAAAAATATAAGAGATTTGAAAAAACTATCTCCTGTAATAGCCGAAATAAACAGGTACGATAAGGAATATCAGTCTCTGTCTGATGATGAAATCCGCGCAAAAACCGCCGATTTCAGGGAGAGGATTAAAAAGGAAATAGCGGATAATAACCTGCAGCCGAAAATCGACGAATTAAAAGACAGATTGTCATCAACTTTCGACCAGAAAGATAAAAAAGAACTTAGGTCCAGGATCAGCGGCATTTACAGGTCTGTTTTAGACCCTATCCTTCCGGAAGCTTACGCGGCTGTGAAAAATGTATGCCGCCGGCTTTTAGGCAGAAAATTTAATGTTTGCGGACACGAAACAGAGTGGGATATGGTTCCCTTTGACGTTCAGCTTCTCGGCGCTATTGTCCTTCATCAGGGTAAAATAGCGGAGATGGCTACGGGTGAGGGCAAAACCCTGGTTGCCACAATGCCTTTATATCTCAATGCGCTTTTCGGAAAAAATGTGCATCTGGTTACCGTAAATGATTATCTTGCCCGGCGCGACAGCGAATGGATGGGGAAAATATATGAGTTTCTCGGTTTAACCGTCGGCTGTATCCAGAACGGCATGACTCCCGATGAAAAAAAGGTGCAGTATCAGTGTGACATAACTTACGGGACAAACAGTGAGTTCGGATTTGATTATTTACGGGATAACGGATTGGCGACATCCGCCGATGATATTGTGCAGAGAGGATATTTATTCGCGATTATCGACGAAGTTGACAGCATACTTGTAGATGAAGCGCGAACACCCCTGATTATTTCCGGTCCTTCCAGTGTCTCGACTCACAAATATGATAGTCTGCGTCCGAAAGTTGAACAGCTCTATCAAACCCAATCCATGTTGTGTAACAGGCTTATGAAAGAGGTAAAAGATTCCATGGCGGCGGGTGAAAAGGATTTAATGGATGCCGGTTTAAAGTTATTCAAGGTAAGCAGAGGGTCTCCCAAGAACAGGCAGTTTTTAAAGATGATGGAAAAAACGGAAACGAGAAAACTTCTTGAAAGAACTGATCTGGAGTTAAGATCGGATTTAAAAAAAGAAGCCGAGATAAGGGTTTTAGAAGATTTGTTTTTTAACATTGATGAAAAAGGGCATGATATAAAATTAACCGAAAAAGGGCGATTGGAACTGAGCGCCGGAGGGGAAGATGAATATATAATCCCCGATATCATTACCAAATGCCAGGAGATAGACGAAGACACTTCCATTGATGAGAAAACGAAAGCCGGGCGTAAAGCAAAGATAGAAAGGCATTACGAAGAAATATCCGAAAAAATTCATAATATAAATCAGTTACTGCGGGCATATTCCCTGTTTGAAAAAGATGTTGATTATATAGTTATGGACAACAAGGTTGTCATTGTGGATGAATTTACGGGAAGGATGATGCCCGGAAGAAGGTTCAGCGACGGTCTTCATCAGGCCCTGGAAGCAAAAGAAAAAGTCAGAATTGAAAGAGAAACCCAGACTTACGCAACTATAACAATACAGAATTATTTCAGATTATACGATAAACTTGCGGGAATGACGGGAACTGCCGAAACCGAAGCCGAAGAATTCAACCATATATACGGGCTTGATGTAACAGTGGTCCCCACCAACAAGCCATGCGCGAGGAAAGATTATAATGATGTTATCTACAGGACAAAGAGAGAGAAATACGCCGCAATAATCGAGGAAATAGCCAGGTTAAACAAGGAAGAAAACAGGCCTGTCCTTGTCGGGACAATCTCAGTCGAGGTATCGGAGCTTTTAAGCAGGATGCTGAAAAGACGAAACGTGCCCCATGAAGTTTTGAACGCGAAATATCATCAGAAAGAGGCGGAGATAATAAAGCGCGCCGGTATGCCGGGCGCCGTTACGATAGCAACCAATATGGCGGGAAGGGGAACCGATATTAAACTCGGTAAAGGCATAGCGGAAGAAGGCGGACTTGCCGTGTTAGGCACGGAGAGACATGAATCAAGAAGGATCGACCGTCAGCTTAGAGGCAGGTGCGCAAGGCAGGGGGATCCGGGCAGTTCACAATTTTTTGCTTCACTGGAGGATGACCTGATGCGCCTGTTCGGTTCCGACAGGATAGCATCCATCCTTCAAAAGATGGGAATGGAAGAAGGACAGGAGTTAACACATCCTCTTCTTAACAGGTCCATAGAAAATGCCCAGAGAAGAGTTGAACAGAGAAATTTCGATATAAGAAAACACACCCTTGAATTTGACGATGTGCTGAATAAGCAGAGAGAGGTTATTTATGAGAACAGAATGCAGATATTGTTTTCTCAGGATCCCGAAAAATATTATTTGAGTATTGTTTATGATTTAATCAGGGAAAAAACTGCCGAGTATTGCCAGTTGTATAACGAATTGTCCGAACCCAGCCCTTACGAGTTTATAAGATGGGTAAATAATATATTGCCCGTTAACCTTGAAGCGCAGCCCATAATGGACGCTGGAAATGATCCGGATGCCATAGTGGATATTATAGACGACAGGGTAAAAAGGGTCCTTGAACTTAAGAAGGAAATCGAGGGAGAGAAAGAAGTTTCCGTTTTAATCAAATTTGTCATGCTCAATACCATAGATAACATGTGGAAATCGCATTTGTATAATATGGATGATCTGAGGCACGGCATACACATGCGCGCGTATGCGGCAACAGGCGAAAATTTTGTCCTCGGGGAATACAGCAAAGAAGCATATGCCATGTTCTCGGAAATGATGGCTAACATTAACCAGCGGATAGCCGCTTCTTTATTCAGAACCACCATGCAGCCGGGAAAAATGGATGAATTCATAAAAAACCTTCCCAGGTCGTATAAACATGAAGAGATAAAATCCTTTAATCTGAATTCCTCTTCCTCCGGAAATGAATCTTCCGAACCGATCGGCCCTTCGGGGAATTCTAACATTATGAACAAAGCGACTACCGTCAGGAGGGAAGGGATTAAAGTCGGAAGAAATGACCTCTGCCCCTGTGGAAGCGGTAAAAAATACAAGAAATGTTGCGGAGCTAATTCCCTGTAATGAAGTTCAAAGTTTTTTACTCTCCCGTTATTTTAGCCGCATCAGCGGCTCTTTCGGGGACAATTATCTATACGGCTTATTATCCTGTCAGTCACCGCTTTGCCATAGTAGCGGGTCTGGCCCTGCTTTTTTTTATTATAAGAGCGGCATCATTATCGAAATATGTTTTTTTCTACGGGCTTATCGCCGGAATTTTTTACTTCACGCCTTTGCTGTGGTTTGTGAAATTCGTTTCTCTGACGGCAGCCTGTATCTTAATTTTTTATCAGGCCTGCTTTATCGGAGTTTTCAGCATATTGGCAAAAAAAATTTCGGAACGGCACAGGTTATACGGAATATTTTTTTATCCCTTCTTATGGGTGTCTGTTGAATACATAAGAAGTTCCGGCAATATGGGCTTCCCGTGGATGCTGGCAGGGAATGTTTTTGACGGCGGGGCGGGTTTTTCATGGCTGGCGGCCTACGGAGGTGTTTGCCTCATATCTTTTTACCTTGTGCTGTTGGCATGCATAGCGGTTTTTCTTTTCGAAAAGAAGGCAAGATTGTCATTGAGGTTTATAGTTATTGCGGGCGCGATAATTTCATTTCTTTT
>DJVC01000070.1 GCA_002440765.1 bacterium UBP3_UBA6266
ACGGTGGACATGCCGACCGCGTCGGCGCCTATTATTTTAAAAGCTTTTGCTTCAGCCGGTGTTTCATAAACCGGACCGCTTACGGCAAGGTAAACGCCTTTGTGTAACTTTATTTGGTTTTTTTTCGCCGCGGAAAATAGATTTCCCGATATTCTTTTTGAATACAGGTTTGCCGGATTCACAAATTGTATTGACTTATCGCGGTTTAGATTCGGTTCCGCGAGCAGAGGATTTGTCCCCATCAGGTTTATATGGTCCGAGATGAGCATAATGCTTCCCGGCCGCATGGTTTTTTTAAGCGAACCGGCGGAATTTATAAAAATGAATTTTTTAACGCCTGCCTTTGACAGGATATCCGCCAGATATGCCGCATCGGAAATGTTATTGGATTCATAAAAGTGGATTCGCCCCTTCTGGATAATGAATTTTCTTTTGCCGTAAGAGCATAGTTGCAGCATCCCCTGGTGCCCGGCCACGGACGGAGCCTTTACGAAAGGGATTTTTCTGAAAGGTATTTCCGCCATGATTCTGAATTCCCCGCAATCAAGCTTGATTCCTGTTCCCGTTACTATCGCTGTTTCGGGAATGTGTTTAAACAGGCGTTTTATATTACCGGCGGCGCGCAGGACCCTTTGTTCTTTCATATCAACTCCTTATCTGTTTTAAAAAGCTTTTGCCGTTTTTCATTTCCGGCAATCTGAGAAATTCTGAGGCAGTCCGGGCAATGTCACAGAAGCAGCCGCGAATTCCTATGTTCACGCCTCTGCGCAGTGTTTTGCCGTAACACAGCAGGGGAACATACTCTCTTGTGTGGTCGGTTCCCGGAGCGGTAGGATCATTCCCGTGGTCTGCGGTAAGCATCAGGAAATCATTGTCTTTTAAAGAGCCGGTTATTCCGGGAAGCAGTAAGTCAAATTCCTCGAGCGCGTTCTTGTATCCTTCCACATCGTTCCTGTGCCCGTATTTCATATCAAAATCAATTAAGTTAGCGAATATTATGGAAAAATCATGTTTTCCGGCAATCGAATTGATAATATGCCTGCAACAATCATTATTATCGTGTATTTTAATGCTTTCGGTAATGCCTCTTGAACTGAAAATATCCGATATTTTACCGATTGAAAGGACTTTAAGGCCGTTCAGGGAAGCATTGTCCAGAAGAGTTTCTTCAGGGCAGGGTATGCTGAAATCTTTTCTTCCGTCTGTCCGTAAAAAACTGCCTTCTTTTCCTGTAAAAGGCCTTGCTATCACTCTGGCTACGGAATACCTGCCTGAGAGGATTTTCCTTGCTTTTTCACAGATTGAATAGAGCTCTTCGGGTGAGACAATGTCTTCGTGAGCCGCTATCTGGAAAACGCTGTCAGCGGAAGTATATACTATGAGAGCGCCTGTTTTTATGTGTTTTTTCCCGAGTTCCTTGATTATTTCGGTGCCTGAAGCGGGTTTGTTTCCCAATACTTTTTTACCCGTGGCCTGCTCAAACTTTTTTATGATTCCTTTCGGGAAACCGTTGCGGAAAACCGGAAATCCTTTCTTCGTGATAACACCCGCAATTTCCCAATGGCCGATAATGGTATCTTTTCCTGATGATTTTTCCGCTATTTTTCCGAAACATGCCGAAGGATGTGATGAGGGCGGAATGTTCTTTATCGGTTTTATGTTGCCCAGTCCGAGGGCGGAGAGGTTGGGAAGTTTGATTCCGGGATTTCTTTCCGCAATATGTCCCAGTGTGTCGGCTCCTTCATCCCCGTATGATTTTGCGTCGGGAAGTGCGCCTATGCCCACGCTGTCCAGAACAACTATAATTATTCTTCTTTTATATGTATTCACGCTCAACCTTTACTTCATCCTTATCCTTGAACTTTTTTACATATTGGTCAAGGAGTAAATTTTTTGGGTGCGGCTAAAGGAGGATAAGTAAGTGTGTCAAACGGATTCGGGAGTTGAATCTTTATATCAACGACTGCCTCGGAGTCCCGCCTTTGGCGGGACGAGAATGAGTGAGACATACTTACTTATCCTCAGCCCTCACCTTATATTTAACCTCAATCTCAATCTACTTATTTTCTATTTTAAACCTCTCCGGCAGGAGCTCGCTTAGTCTCTTTGATGTAATCCTGCCTTTTGCTTCCCATATCACTTCCATTTCGGGCGAAAATTCGGCAAGCGTTTGTCTGCAGGCACCGCAGGGGGATGCATCCTGCCCTTCGGAAGCGATTACTATTTTTGAAAACTTCCTTTTACCTTCCGACAAGGCTTTGAAAAGAGCGACCCTCTCGGCGCAAACGGTAAGGCCGAAAGACGCGTTTTCTATATTGCATCCTTTAAATATCTTCCCGTCTTCGGATATTAAAATTGCTCCGACTTTTACCCCGGAATACGGGGCATAGGCATTTTTCGAGATTTTCTTTGCCGTTTTTATGTATTCAGCGTTTTCCATATACAGCCTCCGAAATAGTGAACGGTATTATTCACTAAGATTGTCCTATTTTTCGGTAAAAATTTCAACCTCAGTTCCATTTGAGAAAACTGATATATCACCGTTGTTGTCTGTCCTGAACAGTTTTTTCGAGTTTGATTCCAGCCTTTTTAATACTCCGGCATCGGGATGCCCGAACGGGTTGTTCCTGCCGCATGATATAACTACTATATCGGGGGAACAGAATTTCAGGAAGGCTTCGGAATTTGATGTTTTTGAGCCGTGATGGGCCGCCAGGAAAACATTGCATTTCAGACTGCCGGCATATTTTAAAAGCCTTCTTTCCGCGGGTTTTTCGATGTCCCCCGGGAGAAGAATAGAAATGTCGCCATACGTAATTTTCAGGACAGCCGAATTATTGTTTGACGCGTTGCCGCCCTTAATGAGAGGATCCGGCGGCCATAAACATTGGATCAGGACACTTTCATCGGCTTCAATCAGCATTCCTTCTCTTATAAGGTTGTATTTACTGTGGTTTCTTTCAACGGCCTTAAGAAAAGAAGCATAGCTTTCGGTTGTGTGCGGCAGTCCGATATCATAAGTGTTTAAAACTGTAAAATTCTTATATATGTCCGCAAGCCCCCCGCAATGGTCGTCGTCGGGGCTTGAGCATATGACTGCAAAAATCTCTTTTATCCCTGTTTGTTTCAGGAAAGGGACGACTTTTTTTTCTCCGGCGGCGAAAGGGGAGAAAGAGTTGCCGCTTTTTCCCCCGTCATAAACTATCGCGTTCCCGTTAGGCAGGATTATTAAAGTCGCGTTTCCCTGTTTTACGTCCAGAAAATGTATTTCCAGCATGCCCGAAGGCCTGAAAACTGTTCGTGGACGGATAATATTTCCTAAAGTACGGGAAATCAATAAAGAGAAGAGAAATATCAGAAGACAGGAAAAGCAAAAAAGCAGGAATATTTTAATATCTTTTTTCATTCAATAGTGATGAAATCCTGTATTTTGAAAAATGTCATATAGCTTATGCCCGGAACATCGGCTATTTTTTCCGCGGAGGGAAATGGCCCGTTAAGCCTTCTGTATCTTATGATTCTTTCAGCAAGGTTATTGCTGAAACCGGGAAGCATGGCTATTTCTTCCGCTGTTGCCCTGTTGATGTTTATTTTTGATGATTCCGGTCCTGTTAAAACAGGGGGGGAGGGGTTATTCCTGTTGAATGTTATCATGTGCGCGAATTTGCCGAGTTTTTTTGCGCCGATTCCCGTGACATTCAGAATATCTTTATCGGATTGAAAAGGCCCGTTTTTATCCCGGTAGGATATGATATTCAGAGCTGTTTTTTCTCCGATCCCGGGCAGCGCTGAAAGTTCTTTTACGCCTGCTGTATTGATATTAATTTTGGAAACGCCGGTATCTATGCTGATTCCCCCGCTTTGTTCGACATATATAAGGTTTTGAATATCATTGAATGTGCAGGGCCCTATGCCAGAAACTTTTTGGATATCTTCAATAGAGGAAAAAGGCCCGTTCTGCTCGCGGTACCTGATTATTTTTAGTGCGGTTACAGGCCCTATCCCGGGTAGCTGTTCGAGCTCGTTTTCGTCCGCATTATTGATATCGAAACCTGAAAAAGGCGATTCCGGATACGCCCCTTTTTTTGCCCCGGCGGAATTTGTCATGTGATTCAGGGGGACATTTTCGGCGGGCTTTATGGTTAAGGGGAAACGCGGCGTGTTTTCGTCTTTGCGGCGCATCTGTTCTGTTTTTAATGAAGCAAGTCCGTAGAATGAAATCCCTACGCCGATAATTATCGATGAAAGGATTATCAAAAATGATATTTTTTTATATTCTTCCGGGTTATTATGTGGCACACGGCACTCCTTTTTTTATAAAATGAATATTAGAGCAGACTTAAACCCGTATCAAGAAAAAAATTAAAGGGTTCAAATAGGGTACGTATAATGGTAAAATTCCGTTTATTGATGCAATTCCCATTCCAACGACAGAAAGGATCATCATAATGAAGGTCAAATTGATATTTGTGTTTATATTAGCTTTTTTGTGCTCCTCATGTGATTTTGGCGATTATACGCTGAGTAAATTTTACAAGGCCGACAAATTGATCGAGGATATCAGCAGTTCCGATGGAAATGTGTCCGGTAAAGTCAGGGCGATACATTTGCTTAAATATAAACAGGATGAGAAAGCGGTTAAGCCGCTGATGAATATTCTTACGGATAAAGATGCGGACGCCGATCTCAGGGGGGAAGCTGCTATCGCCGTAGGGGTTCTGGCTGGGTCTGATGAAGAAGTGATAAATGAATTGATTTCGCTCTACAGGCAAAGTGAGGATCCGGCGCTTAAAAAAGCGATATTAAACGCTCTCTCCGAAACGGAAGGCAATGCCGTAAAAATGATATTGGCTGACCTGCGGAATCGGGAAACTTATGATGTAAGGCTGCAGGACGCCCCTTATACGGTACTTCACGACCGCTTTACGCAGGTGTCGGATCTGTGGCGGGAATTTTATATGGATTGCAATCCCGCCGGCGGTAAATATTACCTTAAGAATCCGGGTGTTGAAATTGAAATGTGTAATAACGGCGCGTTCGGGTTGTATAACGGAAGGGAATTCAACGGGAATTTTGATGTCAGGGTCCGGCTTGATTACGGGTATGGACAGTCCTGCGGTATTATACTTTTCAAGAATAAAGACGGCGCCCCTGACACAGCAAACTTTTTCGGCGTTGAAATATTCCAGGATGACGGCGGAAAAACAAAAGCGAGGGTTGTTTCCAGGAAAGACGGCAATGACTTTTTGAGGCTTAATAAGAGATGGCGCGCCAAATTCGAATACGAACTGGGGAATGATATTTTCGGCAAAAAAGCCGCGGCTCTGCGCATCGCGAGAGATGAAAAATCCGGATGTATGCATTTTTATTATCAATATGACAGAGTTATTGATGGTAAAAGGCGCGAGGGATGGATGGAATTTTCGACGCTGCCCGACATATCGGAAGGAAATTTTAACCTGTATCTCTACGTCGCCTCGACCGGAGTTAAACATTCGAAAAGCTTCTTTAAAGATGTGGCTGTAGAACAGACTGTGCCGGACGATTTATCCGATAAGGACACGGGTTTCGGGGCTAAATGGAGGGACTATACTTTCTCGGGTTTTACCGGCAGGGGGATTGTTGTTTCCTTTGACGGGGATTTCCCTTTCTATAAGGATTCGAAGTTTGTCTTCTGGTCGGAAGCGAATTATCAGCCATGGTGGCATATAGACGACAAGTGCGGAGTTTCATATGAGTTTTGCGAAATCTGGAACGGGGGAGTGGATGGCTGCTGCGAACCCATGAGCGACAGAATGAGAAGATGGTCAAAAGCGGACATTGTTGAATCAAATGATGTGCGTGTCGTTGTCCACTGGCATTATGTGCTTGCGAATACAGAATATAAATGGTGGGGAATGAGCCCGGATGAAAAACCATATGCCGACGAATGGTATTATTTCTATCCTGACGGGACAGGGGTGCGCAAACTGATTTACACACCTTCTTTAAATACCAAATATGAAATGAGCTGGAATGAGATTTCGGAATTGATGACAATAAACCGTTCGGGCGTCAGGCCGTCGGAGTTTCTCAGCCAGACCGCGATAACAATGTTAAATCTTGAAGGCGGTAAAATCGATTTTCTATGGGATTTATCTGAGGAAAAACCCCCTGCTAAAATGGATCCGGATACGCGTACATGGAATGAGGCAATCTGCAGGGTCAATCTTGTCGACAGACCGGCTGCGTTTGAAGTTTTTGCCCAGAGCGACGAAACCCATGCTAAAACTTTTCCCAGACAGTATAAAGACTGGTGGGGGCACTACGGGCAGGATTGGTCATTTGAGATGAGGGGCGGATATGAATTTAAAGATGATTTCTGGACGTTCTCACATTGGCCTATAAGCAAGATACCTTATGATGAAGCTGTAAAAACCAACGGTAAATTTTTGAGGGAACCCTCACACACATCCCTGCTTCCTGTCGCGGGACATCCCGGAGCCACCGGAGTCACGACATGGGCTATGCTTATAGGTTTGAGCGGAGAGGGTGATGATAAGGATTTGCTGGATAAGACCAGTTCGTGGCTTTACCCCGGGAAAATAGAAATGAAAAGCGACAGCAGCGTTTTTGTGGAAAACGATTATTATCAAAGGGCGCTGATATTCAACAATGTAAAGAAAGACCGGAAATGCGATTTTACGCTTGATCCGGAAAGCAGGAATTCGGTTGTCGTTAACCCTGTTTTCATCATTAATGGCTGGAGCGGTAATAGCATATCTGTAAAAGCCGGTGATAAACTCCTGGAAGAAGGGATTGATTTCAGATCCGCGGTCATCGGGAATAAGGCGCTTGTGTGGGTTCGGATGAAATTTGATAAGCCGATTATATTCAACATATCCGCCGTAGAGCGCAACACCGAAGATAAAAAAACAGATTAACGGATTATTTTATAGATTAATTTCTGTTTTGCGGGCCTGGTTTTTGAAACAGAAAATGAATCGAGAAGCCTTTCTTTTGCATATACCATAATGTTCTGCCTTGAAGTGTATATGGTTGCCAGAGTTTCGCCCTTATCGGTAAAATCGCCGATTTTTTTATGAAGAATTATTCCCGCCCCGGGATCGATTTTTGAAGACAGGTCTTTTCTCCCCGCGCCTGTCATTACGGCTGTCAATCCTATTTCATGGGTGTTTATATCTTTGATATATCCTTTCCGGGGTGATTTTAAGCGGCAGGCATATTTTGAAGAAGGAAGAAGAGAAGGATTTTCCAGCGATTTTACACTGCCGCCCTGATTTTTTGCCATCTCACATAATTTTTTAAAGGCTGAGCCGTCTTTAATAAGCTGTAATGCGCGTATTTTCCCCGATTGAATATTTTTTACTCTTTTCCCCAGGAGGAACATATGCGCCGCAAATTCTATGCATAATGATTTCAGGTCTTCAGGGCCCCTGCCTTTCAGGATTTCTATGCATTCCTTTATCTCAAGCGAATTTCCTATCGCGTATCCGAGCGGCTGGTTCATGTCGGTTATAATAGCCGCGCATTTTCTTTTCATGTTTTTTGCTATTTTTACCATCAGCAGAGCCAGTTTTTCCGAATTTCTGATATCTTTGATAAACGCGCCGTTACCGGTTTTAACGTCTAAAAGCAGGGCATTCGCGCCTTCAGCAAGTTTTTTGCTCATTATACTGGCCGCGATAAGAGGTATGCTTTCGACGGTTGCCGTTACATCCCTGAGGGCATATATCTTTTTGTCCGCGGGAGCAATTTTTTCCGTTTGTCCTATCATGGCGACCTTCGATTTTTTTAAGAACCTGAAAAAATCATTTTTGGAAAGGTTTGTCCGGAATCCCGGTATCGACTCCAGTTTATCAATCGTTCCGCCGGTATGGCCCAGAGATCTGCCGCACATCATAGGAACGGTTATGCCTCCCGCCGCGACTAACGGAGCAAGGATTATGGAAACTTTATCTCCGATGCCTCCGGTCGAATGTTTGTCTACGGTGTTGCGGCTTAATCTTGAAAGATTCAGGACCTCTCCGCTGTTCATCATGGACTTTGTTAAGGAAAAGACTTCGGTTTCCGACATACCCCTGAAAAATATAGCCATCAGAAGCGCGGAAAGCTGATAAGAAGGTATCAAGCCTTTATTGAAACCCCGGACCATAAAATCGATTTCCCGTCCGGATAGGTTTCCGCCATTTCTCTTTTTCAGGATTATTTCATATGGCGACAGGTGAATTTTACTCATAATTTGATTATATTTTTTAAGCGGCATATAGTCAACTAGTTACGGCAGTATTATATATATTGTGATGAGCCAGCCTTGACATATCATTAATAAACAGGTATATTACCGGTATATAGGAGATTGCATCATGAGAAAACCGGTTTTTGTCTTTATAAGTATTTTTTTGTTTCTGAATATGGTTTCTGCCGAAGAGATGTTCTTTTTTAAGAGTGACGGTGAAGGGCTTGTGGATTATAAGTATTCATATCCCGATATCACATCAGCCATAAATATTGTTGATGAGGACGGAAACGGATATATAGCTGAAATCGTGCTTGATCCGGGTTGCTATTCGGGAGCCGCGGTAGGAGTGTCGGATTATTTTAGCCTTGTTCCCGACAGAGATGATTATTACCTGGAATTTGAGGCGAAACATGTGGGCAGCCTCAGCGCCCTTTTTGTTTCATTGGTTTCGGAAGAACGGGAAGGGAAAAAAGCCGAGACAACAGTTATTGCTACACCGGTTTACGGTGTTATAAGTAAGGATTGGAACACTTTTGCCGTCCCTGTTCCCGATTTTCCGTTTACGGGTAAGTTCTGGAACGGCAGTCATATGGAGAACATCCCTTTTGGTTGGGACAGGATAAAAGAAGTTAAATTTTCCATAGCCCCCCGGAAAGGGGAACAGGAAGTAAGGTTCTCTGTCAGGAACATTAAATTTGTAAAGAGGGGAAAACGGTTTGCGTTTATAGACGGAAAAATTATTGATGGGGATGACCCCTCGGCGCAATGTCTGTATGGGGTGTTCATTGAGGGTCTTCCCGATTCGCTCGACGGCATAGATGAATATATGTCATTTGCCGGGCGGAAACCCGCAATCATATCATGGTATTCCGATTATTCGCTCCCGTTCAATAAAGATAAAGCGCTTAACGTTTTTAAGAATAATATGGTTCCTCTTATCATATGGGAAAGCTGGTATCGGGATGACAGAAACGCCATAAAACTCGACGATATTATTTCCGGCAGACACGACCTTTATATTGAGAAATTCGCCGAAGACATCAGTAACATTGATATCCCTGTCTGGATTTGCTGGGGGCATGAGTTTAACGGATACTGGTACCCGTGGTCTATTGCCGAAAATGAAAAAGACGCGAAAAAATTTGCCGCTGCTTACAGGCATATAATCGATATTTTCAGAAGGAAAAACGCCGGTAACGTTAAATGGATTTGGACGATAAGTTATAAGATAGAATACGGCAAAGATGACTGGAATGATATTAAAGCCGCTTATCCGGGAGATGATTATGTGGATTTTTTAGGAATGACCGGTTATAACGGCGGCGCCGATCCCGTGAAAGCCGGCGAATGGATTGAATTCAGCGAAATATTTTCAAAGGCTTACAGGGAGTTAACGGCAAATTTCCCGGGCAGTGATATTCTTATCCTTGAAGTAGCGTCATCGGAAACAGGCGGCAGCAAGGCTTCATGGATAAGAAATATGGATGATGCCCTGCGAAATGAATTCCCGGCAGTTAAAGGTTTTATATGGTTTAATGTCAGGAAGGAAAGGGATTGGAGAATCAATTCTTCCGAAGGTGCCCTGTTGGCTTTCAGGGAAATATCGAGAAAACCGTATTATAAAAGTAATCCCGGGGAATATATCAGGGGTTTTACGGGGTCTGCCGGGAATGAGGAAGAAGAAAAAAAATCGGGGGCCATACCTTTGAATAACGCGCTTTCCAAATATGAGCCCGAGTCGGGTTGTTATATGGGAGCGGTGCTTGACTGGGCTGAGATTTCGCAGGATAAAAATGCCGGTGACCCCGCTGATGCTTTTAGGAGGGGAATAGAATCATTTAAATCTGTTTACGGCCGAAAGCATATCCTGTTTGAGCAGTTCATATTTTTTCCGCACGGGGCGGACTGGCAGAAAAAAGAGCTAAAGGGCAAATATCCAGAATGGGATTACGACCCTGCCGGCTGGGCGACCGCGAAAGATTTTTGCCTTGCAGTGGTTGATTGCGGGGGAGTCCCTGTTTTGACTTTGGAACCTTATGTTTTTGGGGATTTTTATAAAGATTGGAAAGACGGTAACCCTGCTTATGAAAACACGAAAAAATTTGCCGTTGCCTGCGGTAAAATGGGTTGCCCTGTTTTTATAAGGTTTGCCCACGAAATGAACGGAAGCTGGTATCCATGGTGCGTATGGATGGATAAAAACAGGAACACGGTTTATGATAAAGGGGAGGAAACAGGGCATACCCCCGAAGATTACAGGACGGCTTTCAGGAATGTTTCTGCAATGTTTAAAAAATACGCGCCGAATGCCGCAGTTGTGTGGTGCCCCAACCACGGGTGGCTTGGCAGCGAGAGAAAGGATAATTACACCGGATTTTACCCGGGAGATGAGTATGTTGACTGGGTCGGACTTGATTTCTATGAGAGAGGCTGGTCTCTTCCCGGTATGGATTCGAAGATATGGGGAGGATTATTCACTTACGGACTTACTCATGACTCTCTTGATGATATGTCCACGCCTGAAAACGAAAGCGTGAATTTTTATAAAGTGTATTGTGAAGAGAAACAAAAACCGCTGATGATATGCGAAACAGGCGCAACACTGACTTATCGTGATGATTTGACCGGCGAACAGAGAAGAGAACTGAGCCACAAATGGAAAGGCGGAAAATGGAACCCCGGGGAATACGGCTGGATTATGGGTGTATACGGCACGTCGCAATTGAAAACCAATAAGCACAACTACAGTATAGATGCGGCATTTCCCAAACTTAAGGCCATAGTGTGGTTTAACCAGGCTAAAAGGGAAGATGTTCCGGTTGAGATAAACAGGTTTATGGAAGGCGAATTTTCAGATACGGTTAGTTACGGCTCGAAAAAAATCAAGTGGTTCAACAACGGATGGTGCGATTACAGGATTGGCAACAATTCAATTGATGAAAACACAAAACATGATGTAAAATATAGTTCTGAGGATGAAATCGAACTGTACAGGGAGCTTACCGGAGCAGGGTATTTCACCGGAGAATTTACATCCATTCACAAGGAGGGGAAATGAGAAAAATTCTGTTTTTTGTTTTGATGTTCCTTTTCGCGGCTTATGCCCATGCAAAAGATGTTGCCGTGTTTTTTGACGGCGATATAGATGCCGCGATGGGTATGTATGTTTATGTTTTTCCCGAGAACAGCGCGAGTTTTGATGTTGTTGAAGAAGACGGTAAAAGCGTTTTAAAAGTTATCCTTGATCCGAATACATGGTCCGGTTTGAGTTTAGGCAAGTATCCTTTGCTTAATGTGTCTAAAGATGTTCCGGGAGCGGTTCTTGAAATTAAGATAAAAGGGAGAAAAGGCGGCGAAAAAGTAAGGGTTTCCGTTCTTGACGCGGAAGATTCAGACGGCAAAAAGGTGGAAGTAAGCAAGCTACTCTCTCCACTGAAAGCCGATTGGGAGATTTTGAGGATAAGACTAATCGAATTTCCTGTTGATGGAGGATACTGGGACGGCAAGCAGATGAATCCTGCGAAACTCGATTGGTCGGAGATAAAAGAAATCAGGGTAGTGAGCAGTCCCAATCAGAATGAGGAAGCTGAATTTTTTATCGAATATGTGAAAATTATCAAGCCCGACGCCGTGCTTTAAGGTTGCATAAATATATAACAAACGGGGGTTGAAACAGTTACAAACCCCCGTTTTTTTATTGACTCGGCATATGTTATATTGTAATATTCGGCTTTTCCGATAAGACGGCAAAAAAAATGAAGGACGTGTGATGAGAGGCGCAACCCTCTAATGTAATTACTTTGATAGTTCTTTAAATAATAATATAGTAATATAGTGAGGGAATAATTTTAAGGGGTCTCTTTTTTGCGAGCGGCCATGGTGCCCGAAGGGCGGGCGAGTAAAAAAGCGGAGTGCAGTAAGGCTCGGCGGGGATTACAAACGTTCCCGAAAAATTGGTTGCCGCACTATATTTATTTTTTTGTTCTTTATGTTTTCAGATGTATTTAAATGATGGGCGGTTAGCTCAGCCGGGAGAGCACCTGCCTTATCCCGTGAGACTGCATTTTACGGAACGAAGTGAACGTAAATTGCGAAGTCGAAGTGGATCCCGCTTCAGCGGGGCAAGCAGGATACGGGATCTAAGAGCTTCATCGTTTTACACTTCCTTTGGTCGTGTAAAGCCGTGAATCTCTAAGACAATCAGTTTTATGGTTCTTTACGTTTTTAGATATGTTTAAATGATGGGCGGTTAGCTCAGCTGGGAGAGCACCTGCCTTACAAGCAGGGGGTCACAAGTTCGATCCTTGTACCGCCCACCATCTTACCCTTTTCGGGGGTGTAGCTCAGTTTGGTTTAGAGCGCCTGCCTGTCACGCAGGAGGTCGCGGGTTC
>DJVC01000007.1 GCA_002440765.1 bacterium UBP3_UBA6266
TCACATTTCAAGGTCTGACCCCTATCCTTACTTATCTCAACCTCAACCTAAGCCTTTTTTATCCCCTTCGGCGTCATAATCCGGTCCATAACCGAATCGGGCGTAAATCTTTTCAGCAGGGCTCCGATGTAAGCCGGCAGGGTGACAAGATAGCGGATTTTCGGTTTTTTTGATTCCAGGGCGTGGACTATTTTTTTTGCCGCTGCTTCGGGGGGAAGCATGAATCTTGAATGGATATTTTCAGGCGATGCGGTCTTTTGGGATGTGATTTTCCTCTCATATATTTCTTCATGCCGGCTGTTTTTTATCTCAATGGTCCGCTCGAAGTTCTCGAGGGCGTTTTTTCGGAACCCGGAGGTTATCGGGCCGGGCTCGATGAGTGATACATATATTCCGCTGCCTTTTAATTCTATCCTTAGGGCGTCGGTGATTGCTTCAACGGCAAATTTGGATGCGGAGTATGCCCCGTGAAAGGGAAGAGCGATACGCCCCGCGATAGAACTTACATTTACGATTCTCCCGTAACCCTGTTTCCTGAATACCGGAATCAGGCAGTTAGCCAGCTCGACGAGCCCGAACACATTTGCTTCAAACTGGTCCTGCAGGGCGCTGCGCGAGAGGTCTTCCACTGCGCCTGACTGTCCGTAACCGGAATTATTTACCAGAGCCGAGAGATACCCGCCGGTCTTTTCAAGTGTTGTTTTAACGGCCTGCCTTATCGATTCGGAGATTTTTAATTCCAGAGGAATGGAAATAAAGCCCATATCTTCGAGTTTTTCAAGGTCCGGCTGTGTTCTTGCCGTTGCAAATACGGTCCATCCTTTTGAGAGAAGCATTTTGGCTGAAGCCAACCCTATTCCCGAAGAGCAGCCTGTTATTAAAACTGTTTTTTTAGAATTGTTCATTATAATTATGAGTGTTTACACCGTAATCAGCGGCTTGAAAAGCATAATTTTTCAAGTTCGCTGGATGAGATATTTGTTTCTTCTATTATTTATATAAAGTATCATTATATTTGAATTCTTATTTATGGCAAACCATAATATTTTGGCATCGCCGTGGAGGAAACTATGGAATATTTTTACAGGAATAAAATCGTTTGGACCGGAGAAAAAAAGGGCGTTCTTTCATCGGACGGCAAACCCGACATTGAGATGGCGGTTCCTCCGGAATTCAAAGGGCATGAGGGGATGTGGGCGCCGGAGGATTTTTATGTCGCTGCGGCTTCGAGTTGCATACTCTTCACATTTGTATACATTGCCCGGAGAAAGAAGATAGAGATTGAATCCCTTGGAAGCGAAGCGACGGGCAAATTTGAAATGAATAATGGGAAAGCCCTGATGACGGAAGTGAATATCCGATTGAATGTTAAAGCAAAAAACCCGGGTGAAAACGATTTAATCAGGGAAATAGTCAATACCGCCGAGAAGAACTGTCCTATCTCAAATTCTATGAGAGCCAGAGTGACGGTGGAGCTTATTTAATAAGAGGAAGAATTTATCTTAGGGCTGAATCCTCAGGCCCTTGGTTTTGCGAGTATTTCAAGAATCCTTAAATCCAGAAATCTTTTTGATGCCCGGGATTTAACTATACATACTGTATCCGCTCCCCATCCTGTTCCCGCGACCGCGATAACTTCCTCAGATTCGGGAATCAGCCCGGCGTCGCACGCCTCCATAACGATTTCCGCGCAGACTTTTACCCCCTGGCATATTGTCCTGTAAGTAGATGCGATTATCTGGGCGGGATAGAGGCCGCTGTATTTTTTCGATAAAGCCGTCTCAAGAGAGTGAGTCAGGATTGTTCCCGTGAATAATTCGATTCCCAGTGATTTGATTTCATCTTTTGTTTTTTCGGATACCTGCTGGACAGACGGTTTTTCAAATCCTGTTGAATGTGTTACGGCGACGATTTTAACGGGTGCATCTTTAAAATGTTTTCCGAATTTGACGGCTGTGGTCCCTGCTGTGGTCGCGAGGACTATATATTTATACCCGAATTTGAGATTGTCGCCGGCTATTTCTATGCATTTTTCCGTGTTGATTTCGCCGGGTTCTTCAAAAAGAGTTAATTTTTTCTCAGGCATCTTTACGGTCTTCCCTGCCGTTGTCATTATGTGTTTTAAGTTCTTTTTTCAGTGCTTCGAGGGATTTCCCGATTTCATGGCATCCTTCTTTGTTGGGCAGGTCAAGTTCTATTTTTTCGACGAATCTGCTTACCGCTTCGAGGGTTCTATCGTATTCCTCTATGCTTTCATGTATGTTCTGGCGCATTGTTTCAATTGCTCCCAGCAGGTCTCTGAACTGGTCTGTTTTTCTTACGGACATTTTTTTTGACAGGTCCCCGTCCGCCATTATTTCAAGATTGCTTCTCAGGCGTTTAAAAGGACCGAAAATCCGGTGGGAAATTATCAACCCCATGACCGAGCTTGCCATTATTACCGCTATGTAGTACAGGGTTATCAGAACGGACATTTTTTTAGAGTGCCGGACCACATGGCCGCGCAGTTCGTTCAGGGATATTTTCTGGTTGTCCAGCAGGTTGAGTATTTTATCTTTTCCGATTACACTGGAATGGACAAGGAAAACCTCGGTTTTGTGGAGAGAATCAAGCTGATTTTGGAAATCAAGGGTTGACTGCTCCGCAAAATCGTCGCCCAACCTGTGGATTAATATAAAACCGAGTCCGCCGAATATCAATACGGGGATAATAAAAATCAGCATAAACCGGAACTGGATGTTCCAGTCCACAATCAGTTTTTTTCTCTGCAAAATCATCCCCCCCGACCTTATTATGAATCATCTCAAAATATATGCGTCTGTGTCAAGAAATATAGTCGGTAAAATGCCGGGTTTATGTAATAATTGACACTTCGGCTTTAAGTGTGTTATTTTGATTAGACTTCGAATGGTTTCCCCGGGTATTCAGTGTATAATGCCCTTGAATATCCGATCTGAAAGGCTGTGGAATTTGATAGTCTCGAAAATCGTCGGTTTTATAATATATTCCGCTCTTGTCGGCTTGTCCGTGTGGTCGTGGGCTGTTGCGATAAGGAAATGGCAGGAGTACCAGGTCCTTGACCGGGAAACCCGGCGTTTTAAGGATATGATAAAGAAAAACAGCGGATCCATACTCGAGCTTTTCAGAAGTTCTTTATCCCGGCCGCGTGTCCCGGTGGTTGCCGTTTATGAGGCTGCCTGCAGGGAGCTGGATTATTTTATACAACATCATGCTGAAGGAGGTCAGAACCGGCTTCCCAAGGTTGCCCTGGAACACATACACAGCGCGATTTACAGAACCATAACCGATGAACTTGATAAATTGAACAGGTCGATGGCTGTGCTGGCGACTGCGATATCGTGCGGGCCTTTTTTGGGTCTTCTCGGCACTGTTTCGGGTATATTGCTTGTTTTCCAGAGGCTGGGAACGCTGGGGAATGCTTCACTTTCAGTTGTTGCGCCGGGCGTATACCAGGCCCTCTTGACCACGGTTGCGGGATTGCTTGTGGCTATCCCCGCGGTGTTGTTTTATAACTATTATTCTTCCAGGAACCGCAAGGTATCGACTGATATTGAAAATTTTGCCATGGAATTGATGGCAGCCATAGAAAAACATTACTGCATCTAATTTTATGAAGACCTTTATCAAACAGAATAACAATCAGGTTTACAGTGAACTTAATATCACCAATCTTGTGGATGTTATGCTTGTTCTTTTAATCGTTTTTATTATTGTCGCTCCTATGATTGAACAGGGGATAGATGTGCGCCTGCCGGTTGCCTCTGATAAGAAAATGGAATCCAGGACCGTGCCTGTCATAGTCAGTGTTTCAAAGGAAGGCGAACTTTTTTTGAACAATGTAAAGGTTTCACTCGACAAACTTGAGAACAGGCTTGCCGTTATGGTGAATAACAATCCCGACCTGCCTGTTATTTTGAGGGCGGATAAGAAATTGACCTATGAAAGCGTTATAAAAATAATGGACAGAATAAGGAATGCCGGAGTAAACAATGTTGGCATGGCAACCGGCTCCGAAAATTATAATTAAAAGCTTCGGTAAATATGTATAAAAATTTGAAAAATTTCAGATTTTCTCCCCATTGGATTTTTTCCATCGGCGTACATATATTTATATTCCTGATGCTGTTGTTCTTTTCGGTGGCTTCGTTTAAACGGTACTATCCCGCAAAGGTTCATCATGTAACTCTTATTAAAGATATCCCGTCATTAAAGAAAACCGAGCCCGCGGAAACAAAGAAAATTGAACCGAAAAATATTCAGAAGAAAGAGATTGCTAAACCGGCTCCCCCCAAACCGAAAACGGAAGATACCGTTAAAAAAAATATATATTCGGCAAAAAAGGCCGAAATAAAGCCCAAACCCGAAAAAGCAAGGGAGTCTTTAAGGGAAAAACTCCGGAAGGAGCTTTCCTCCGTGCAGACAAAACCGTCCGAACAGGAGAAAGCCAGGACTTCGGCCGTTATTGAACCGGATAATTTTCCTTATACATGGTATGACAGCCTGATAATGAGTAAAATAAGCGGTAAATGGGAGCAGCCGAGCGCGGCGTTGCTTCAAAAAGATTCCCTGTTTGCGGTAGTTTCTTTTAAAATAATGAAAGATGGAACAATTGCAGAGCTCGAGCTGAAGAAAAAGTCGGGGTATCCGCCTCTTGATAAGTCTGTGATGAACGCGGTTTCCGATTCTGTTCCGTTTCCCCCTTTGCCGGCTGAATTTGCCGAGGGGTTTCGTAGCGTAAACGTTAGATTTGAGTTGACGAAGTAAGATCAATATTTTTTATGTGAAGGACAATGGAGGCGGTGATGTCAAAAATCTCAGGTTGGGTGTTGCTGGCTTGTTTTCTTTTTTCATGTGTTGAAACCGCGGAGACCGCGGGAGTATATCTTCAGATAAGAAAACAGGCGGGGGAGAAAATTAAAATTGCCTTACCGGAAACAGGATCTGTCCCAAACAGCAAAATCGTCAAAACGGTGTCTTCCGACCTTGAGCTTTCCGGTTATGCTAATATAGTAAACCAGGAGTTTTCAAACGATACATATAAGTCGGGAAAATTGAATTTTCCCGAGTGGGGCAGGGCCGGTACGGAAGTGCTTGTAACTATTGAAACGACGGAATCCGGAGGCAATATAACCGTCGAGGCCAGAATGTTTATTGTCGCGGAAGGGAAAAATATTTTTGCCAAAAGATATCAGGGCCCGTCCAGCCGTCTGGACGGCATTTCCCATGCTGTCTCATCCGATATCCTTAAAACCCTTACAGGCGAAAAAGGTATTTCAACCACGCGAATAGCTTTTGTTTCTAACAGGACGGGAATAAAAAATATATATATAATGGACTATGACGGGAAAAACTGGAGAAAAATCAGCGGTGATAACTGCCTTGAATTATCGCCAGGATGGTCTCCTGACGGGGATAATCTCATATATACATCATACAGGCTGGGTTATCCTGATGTGTATATACAGAATCTGGACAGCGGCGCGCGCAGAAAATTAGCCGCTTTTGCCGGGCTTAACGCGTTCGCCTCCTTTTCGCCGGACGGGAACAGCATTGCGCTTGTTTTAAGCAAGGACGGCAACCCGGAATTGTATGTAATGAAGGTTGACGGTTCTTCGCTTAAAAGGATGACAAAAACCAAAGCGGCGGAAAGTTCTCCCTGCTGGTCGCCGGACGGAAAAAAAATAGCTTTTGTTTCTGACAGGAGCGGGGGCCCCCAGATATATTCGATAAATGCTTACGGAGGGGAATTTGAAAGAATGACCCTGAGCGGTTCGTATAATACATCTCCCTGCTGGTCGCCGGACGGAANNTCCCTGCTGGTCGCCGGACGGAAAATGGATAGCATTTTCGTCTAAATTGAACGGGCGGTTCCAAGTCTGCCTTTCGGACGTTAAAACCAAAGAGATAACACGCGTGTCGGACGGGCGATTTGATGATGATGACCCGTCCTGGGCTCCGGACAGCAGGCATATTGTTTTTAAAAGAACGAAAAATTATCTTTCAGATTTATATGTTGTTGACATAGCCGATGGTAAATTAGTACAAATAACCAGCGACAAGTTTGATGAAGAATTTCCGGCCTGGTCGCCGGAATAGAAAAAAAGAAAAGTTATTAAGTTACTATGTTGCCACAGAGTTACTGATAACTGAAGAACCTGATAACTAAAATTCGGGAGGTAAAGAGATGGAAAAGGGAAAGGGCGTGCTGATATATCTGGTTCTGGGTATTTTTGTGATAACCTGTTTTGGCTGCGCCGGAAAGAAAAAATCTTCCAGAGACGCTCTGCTTGCCGCAGAAAGAGATGCGGCTTTGAGTTTTGAAGACATTGCTTTGACCGATGCCCCCGACATGAGCAGGTTTAAAGAGCCTTCCCAGACATTGAAAAATGTTTTTAAGGATGTTTATTTCCAGTATGACAGCTCCGTAATACAGGAAGACCAGCGGAATGCGCTTGAAAATATTGCTTCCTGGATGAAAAATCATCCGAAAGCCGCGATACTGGTCGAAGGCCATTGCGATGAGCGCGGTTCAAACGAGTATAACCTTGCGCTTGGAGAACAAAGAGCGTTAGGGGTGCGCAGATACCTGGTCACCTTAGGAGTGTCTTCTGGCCGTATGCATACAGTATCATATGGGGAAGAAAAACCGGCGGTTTCCGGGCACGATGAGGAAGCGTGGAAATTTAACAGAAGGGCTCATTTCCTTCTTGCCGAATAAAATCCGGGTTTACGGGTGACAATGAAGCATTTTAACCGGTTAAAAGTTTTTATCTTATGCCTGTTTTGGATGACAGGTTTTCCCGGAGTATACGCGGGCGCCGCCAGAAATTCTTTGACTGCGGAGGAAGTCCAGGCAAGGCTTGGGGAAGAAATAGGTTCGATAAACAGGAAGATAATAAACTTAGAGGAAATCATCAGCGTTTTAAATGAAAGGGCGGATATTTCAGCGGCCAAAAGTTCAGATTCGGAAACCGGACTTAAAGATTCCCTGAAAAAGATTGCCGGTGAAATTATTGCGTTGAAAAAAGAGGTAGAAAAGCTCAACCTTCTGTATTCGGACCTCGAAAAAGAGCTGGATGACAAAATCAATGCGGTTATAGATGAGGTGGCATCCGAAAATGAAGAGATAAGAAAGGAAATAAAAGCAATAAAAACAGCGAAAGGGTTTCGGGCCGGGTCAACAGGAGATGTTCATATTGTCAAAAGCGGAGAAACACTTTCGGCTATCGCCAAATTATACGGGGTCACGATAGTGTCTTTAATGGAAGCAAATAACATGGATAATCCCAATATGATAAAAATAGGGGACGAATTGATGATCCCCGGACAATAATTCCGGAGTTGTTATGAAAATAGGGGTTTTGGGCTCAGGAAAAGGATCAAATTTTCAGGCAATTGTTGATGCTGTCAAAAGCGGGAAGCTCAAAGGCGTGGAAATCGCGGTCGTCATAAGCGACGTGAAAGATGCTTATATCCTGAAAAGGGCCCGGGAAAACGATATTAAGGCGTTCTATATAGATGCCGCTCCCTATAAAACCAAACTCGACGGTGAAGCTGAAAAAAAATATGTAAACTGCCTTCGGGATAACGGTGTTGAATTGGTGGTGCTCGCGGGTTTTATGAGAATGATCAAGGGCTCCATTCTCGAAGTTTTTCCCGGAAAAATAATCAATGTCCATCCGGCTTTGCTTCCTTCTTTTCCCGGTTTGGAATCATGGAAACAGGCGGTTGAATACGGGGTGAAAGTCAGCGGCTGCACGGTCCATTTTGTGGATCGGGGAATGGATACGGGGCCGATTATTGAACAGGCTGTTGTCCATCTGGAAGATGGCGATACCCCGGAAAGCCTGCACAGAAAAATACAGGCCGAGGAACATAAAGCGCTTCCCCACGCAATCAGCCTTATAAGAGACGGCAGAATACGGTTTGAGGGAAGGAAAACCGTCATTTCCCGATGAATTCCGCCATGGCGTCCGCAATTTCTGTAAGGGATGAGTCTCTGGCTCCCATTATTACTATGGCGGTTGGTTTTCCGGACAGTTTTATTTTAGAAAATATATTTTTTCTTGTTGCCGCCGCGCACTTGACGCCTCTGCCGGATATCTCCTTTGCTAAATCATCCGATGATACATTTTTCGATACGGTGCCGCCCGAATAATATATGGGCAGAATATACAATTCGTCTGTTTTTCTGAGATTGGAGCAAAAAGCAGACACCAGTTCTCTGAACAGAAGTTTTGTGGGGCCGTATCCGTGCGGCTGAAAAATTACGACAAGTTTTTCATAATAAGGGGTAAGGCTCTTAATGGAATGCTTTATTTTATCGGGGTTATGCGCAAAATCATCGTAAACGTCCGTGTTTTTTGCGGAGCCGATTTTTTCAAGCCGCCTCTTTATGCCGGGAAAAGAAGGGATGACATCGGCGCAGTCTTCCGCCGGGATTCCGTATAATTCGGCCGTTTTCAATGCCGCAAGCATATTTAAAATATTATGCTCCCCCGGGATATTAATCATTATCGGGGTGCCTTTATATTCGATAAGTGATCCGTCCCTGCTTTTTTTTACGGTTTTATAATCTGAAGGGTTGTCGAATGTGACCTTGCGCAGGTTTTTCCCTTCGACGGTTATATTTACCGAAGCGGAATGCACCAAATTCCTTTTTATATTCGATGAAAAACTTTCAAACTGCTGAAGAAGCTCGGCCATTTCCATATGATCGTTGGATATATTGAGGATAATACCTGTTTCGGGACTGTAATTGATTAAAGAACCGTCGCTTTCGTCTGCTTCCAGTATCAGCAGGGGGTAACTGCCCGAATGGTACTGCTTTCCCCCGGACAGCCTTGCCCCGGAAATGAAAGATACATCCTTCCCCCGTTTTTTCATTATGTGAAAAAGCATTCCCGCTGTTGTGGATTTTCCGCTTGTTCCCGATACTGCTATTGAAGGAATTGACGAACTCAGCGCCGCGAGCATCTCCGCTCTGTGAACAAGCTGGATTTTATTGTCTTTTGCCTGTTTGAAATCCGAAACGGAATATTCGACTGCCTGCGAATAAACAGCCATATCATACGGTTTTTTTGAAGCAAAACTCCCGTCCTGGGGGAAAAGTTCGACGCCTTTTTCCAGAAGTTCTTTTTTTGTATCTCCTGCCTGATTCTTATCAAATAGCCTGTCCGAACCCGAGATATAATTCCCTCTTTCTTTTAAGAAACAGGCCAGCGGAAACATACCGCTTCCCGCGATGCCGATAAAATGGATTTTTTTATCCCCGAGAGCGCGCATTAATTGAAACCGGCGGCTTCTTTTGCCCTGTTAATCAATTCTTCGCTTGGATTAAATCCTTTTGGGAAAAAATCCATTACATAGTTTTGGGGATTTCCCATAAACACTATTGCGTACTTGAATTGCACAGTGTCATCATAGAAGAAATATGCGGTAAAGGTGTGGATTCCGTCAAAAGTGAAGCCTGTGACATAACTTGATCTGTAATCGGGTTTTTTTGAGATTTCGACGCGGCCGGTGATTCGTTCTATAGTGTCGATAAACACGGCTTTTGAAGCGCCGCAATCCAGGCCGTCCTTAGTCTTTATTTTAAAGTCGACAACCAAAGCCCTGACTTTCTGTGAATTGAACCCGTCACCGGAAGGCCATTTAAGCCCGGGGAAACTGGTCTGTTTTTTCACGGATTTGATGTGGATTGTTTTATTCTCCGATGTGTCATTCGGGGAAGAAGAGAGTTGGGAGCCCTTTTTCAGTTTATCCAGGCCGGAAGCTTCGGCGTTCAGGCATCCGGACAGAGCCGTTAAAACAATAAACCATAGAACAGATATCTTTTTCACCGCCACACACCTTTCATCGCAATCAAACCTATAATAGATATTAAACAAAAATCAGAGGCTTTGTTAAGTGTTAATTTCAATTTGTGATATAATTTCAGGTTGAGCCGGTTTTTGTGCCGGATCGGAGATATACTTTGAGAATAGGTGTAATAGGGGGCTCGTCCTGCAGCAGTGAAGATGCCGCGCTTGCCGGGGAAACAGGCCGGATTATCGCTTTGCAAAAACATATATTGATATGCGGCGGTATGGGCGGCGTTATGGAAGCGGCGTGCGAAGGAGCATTCAAAAACGGCGGGATAACGGTCGGAATACTTCCCGGCGAAGACGAAAAAGGTTCTAACAAATACCTGACAGTGGCTCTTCCTACGGGAATAGGTACGGCGAGAAATATGTTTGTGGTGAAGATGTGCGATGCCCTCATAGCGATAGGCGGCTGGTACGGGACATTATCGGAAATAGCATTTGCATTGAACATCGGCAGGCCTGTGGTCGCTCTTAATACCTGGAAGTGCAGTATTAAAGGCAGAGAGGCGGATTTGATAACGGCGGTATCGCCCGGTGAAGCTGTTGAAAAAGCCGTAAAAGCGGTATCGGGCCCGCGATGATGAAATTATGAGAGCGGCAACCGATATTTATATTTGCGACGGGTGCCTGAAAGAAATCCGGAAAGGTGATTTAAGGTACTTCGTTAAAATCGAAGGTGTTTGCGCTACCGATTGCATTCAACAGGAAAACAGCGCAGATATAAAGGAAGAAATAAATGGTTTGATCGAGCAGATGAAGGATATGCCGGAACAGGAGCTGGTCAGACAGGTGTGTTCGGAGCGGTATTATGATTTATGCCCGGGATGCTATAAGACCTTTTTTGACGGTCCGCTGAGAAGCATAAATGAGAAAAATAATAATAGATGACTGGCAGTATTTTGAAGAGGAAAACAGAGTTGAGAAAATATTTGTTTTCTCGATAGTTTTTTCTGTTTTCCTGCATGTGCTGCTGCTTATCACGGCCTCCAGATATACGGACTTTTTGTTCAGCGTGTCCCTGCCCGAACCCGTGGAAAAATCCGTGACATTTAATCTTATCGAAGAAAAACCCATAAAGGAAATACCTTTTCTCGATACACCGGACACCGCTTCGGAAGAACCCCCCGACATTCCGGAGGCGATATCGGATAAGTCTTCAAAAGCATCTGACCTGCTGAGTTCCGATGCGGGAAAAACCCCCAGGCCTTTCAGTAAAGGAAAATCGGAACATATGGGCAAAGAGAGGGATTTCACGAATATTGCCGCCAAAACTGAGGCGCTGTCGCCGGCGGCAGATGAAAAAAAATCGGTAAAAGAAGCTCCCGTTACCGATAAAAGGATTAAAACGGCTACGGCGGAGGGATTGATTACTGTTCCCGTTCAGGAAAAGATAACTGCAAGCTCACAGAAAGAGGAAAAGGCCCAGCAGCAGAAGCCGGATGTTAAACAGATAACCCTGAAAACAGCCGACGTTCCGATACCAAGAGTTTCGAGAAGACTTGAGGATACGATAGACGAGCCGATTTCGGACAGGAAATCGAACGCGGAAATTTTCAATGAAATAGAATACAATGTGAAATCGGATATCATAGGGCCTTATGTGAAAGAGGTTAAAAAGAGGATACAAAAACACTGGTATTATTATGTTTATAAAGATAAAATGAATGTCGATCCTGGAGATACCATAATCATTTTTAAGATAATGCCGGATGGTGGACTCAAGGAGCTGACTTTAATAGGGCATAAGGGCAGGGAGATTGACGCCAGATACGGGCTTTTAGCCATAGAAAAAGCGGCCCCGTTTCCGGGAATGGAAGACGAAGTGGCAGACGCCCTGAGATCCGACGGTCTTTGGATGACATTTGAGTTTTCATACGGATGGTAGATAAAATTTTACGGAGATTTTGACGATGAACTTTTTAGAACTTCTTGTCAGGGGCGGAACAACGATGATTTTTCTCGTGCTTTGTTCTGTCGTTTCGGTCGGGGTGATTATCGAGAGGCTGTGGTTCCTGAGGAAAGACCGTGTCATACCCAAACGGATCGTGGATATTTTTGACAATATAGATAATATTGCCGAACACCCGGAAGAGGTGATAGAGAAATGTGAAAAAGTTTCCAGCCCCCTGTCCAATGTGCTTAAGACAGGGCTTCTTAACAGGGGTCTTTCCAAAGCCGATAATATTGAGGCGATTAAACTTGCCGGCAGGACTGAAATGAAGCTTCTGGAAAAGCACCTCACTCTTCTGGAGGTCATAGGCGTTATATCTCCTCTGCTCGGGCTGTTGGGGACAGTGATAGGGATGGTGGAAATATTCAGTGTTATTTCACATATGGGCGTTGGGCAGGCGGCCGCATTATCGGCTGGGATATCCAAAGCTCTTATAACAACGGTCGTCGGCCTGATTATTGCCATACCGAGCATAGTTGCCTACGGATATTTTGACAGAAAAGTTGACGCGCTTGTCCTCGATATGGAAAAACACTCTGCGCAGATGATTCACAGCCTTTACCATTAAAAATTATGCAATTCGGCGAAAGAAAAAAACGCAAGGTGGTAGTTAACATCACATCTCTTATAGATGTGATGTTTCTTCTGCTCATATTTTTTGCGGTGACATCGACGTTTCTTGAGCATCCCGGTCTTACAATTGAACTTCCCACGGCGAAAAGTTCGGATATCGTAGAGACAAAGGAAATAATTGTGATTGTCACAAAGGACGGTAAAATACTGGTGAATGATATCGAAGTTGAAACAGCCGATTTCGAGAAGCAGCTTAAAAAGGTTTTTGATAATTCAAAGGAGCCTACGATGATCCTGAAAGCGGATAAGGATGTATCGTATGGGTTAATCATAGAATTGATGGATTCAGCCAAGAGAATCGGGTTAAAAAAGGTTGTGGCGTTTACAAGGATCGATCTTCAAGCCGGTCCGGCTCCTTCGGAAAAATTAAAACCGTTTTAACAGTTTCCTGTTGCCGGAAATAAAAATGATAAAAAAACCCCTGTTTTTTTTATTGGCGGCTGTTTTTTTTTCAGGCTGCTGCCGTTTTTCCCCCGAATATGTGTTCAGGTCAGACTTTACGGCCATGGGCACATTTGTGGAGATTAAAGTCTATGAAACCGGTTTCGGCAAACCTTATGTCCTTTCGGCCATGCAGGCTGCGGAAGATGAGATCAGAAGGATAGACAGGCTCCTTAGCGTGTATGACGGGAATTCGGATATTTACAGGATAAATTCCCGGGGATTTGAACAATGGGTCAAAGTCAGCCCGGAAACAATAGAAATACTGGAGTACGCAAGGCTGTTATGCGAAAAAACAGGCGGTGCGCTCGACGTTGCCGCCGGGAACCTTTTTGATTTATGGGGTTTTGGCGTAAAGCGCGGGATGGGGATACCGACCGAAGAAAAAATATCGGAAAACCTGAGAGCCGCCGGTTTTAAAAATGTGATTATCGATAAAAGAAAAAGAAGAGTCAAACTGAAGAACCGTTTTATCAGGATTGATCTCGGTTCAATGGCAAAAGGCTATGCGGTTGATGCGGCGGCAAAGAAACTGGCGGAGCACAATCTGGTTAATGTGCTCGTCAATGCAGGTGGGGACATTTATTGCGCCGGTACAAACGGGAAACAAGACGGCTGGCTGATAGGCATAAGAAACCCGAGGAACACGGAAGAATCGGATTCTTCCGTGGTAGTAAAGGATAAAGCCATAGTAACTTCGGGGGACTATGAGAATTTCTTTTTAAAAGACGGGAAAAGATACAGCCATATCATTGACCCGAAAACCGGCCGGCCGGTATCAAATGGTGTTGTAAGCGTAACAATTATTGGGCCGGACGCCCGGACTGCCGACGCCCTGGCCACGGCTGTAATGGTAGCCGGCGCGGAAGAAGGTATGAAAATTGTGGAACGAGCGGGCTTGGAGTGTTATATAATTATAGAAGATCAAAACAGGTTATCGGAAATAAGGTCGAAGGGCTTTAATATTTTCAGCGATTATACGCCGGACGTGAAATATGAATGTCAAACATCCTCATAATCTTATTGCTGTTGCGGGTATGCTTATTACCGCGGTTGTGCTTCTTATGTATTGTTCCAGTACGGAAGATGCGCTTTTTAAAAGGATAGAAAATCAGTTTATCGATTTGAAATACAGGCTGCGCGGGCCGAGAGACCCCGGGGAAGACATATGTATTGTCGTTATTGACGAAAAAAGCGTTACCAGGCTGGGAAGGTGGCCGTGGAAACGCTCTGTTATCGGCAAGGTAATTGAATTGGTAAAAAAAGACGGAGCCGCGGTCGTGGGTCTGGATATACTTTATACCGAACCCGCGACTAAAATGGACAAAATAGACGTACTTAATGCCATCCGGAGTTTGAAGCAGGAAGAACAGGAACAGGAAGCGAATAAATCATTTTTTGATGCTATCCTTGATGAGGATGCCTATCTGAGCGGTGTTATAGCGGAATGCGGCAATGTAATATTGCCGGTGTATTTTTCCATGGAGGGGCAAAGAGCTCTTTGCCGGGATTATTTAAGGGGAAATGAACTTTCGGCGCTGGAAAAGTTCTCTTATAAGGAATTCGGCGCCGGGGAGAACGGGGGGAAATATCCTCCTGTAACGGCTCCGGGCCTGGCAAAAACCATTCCGGCGATAGAAAAATCGGTTGCCGGCGAGGGATTTGTCAATGTCCTGACTGATTCCGACGGATGTCTGAGATGGGAAATAATGGCTATAAAGTATGAGGATTCGGTTTATATGCCCCTTGGGATGCAGGTTGCGGCAAAATTCAAACAGCTGAAAAGAGAAGATATAAAGCTTAACTTCAGCGAAAACATCGTCTTCGGCAATGTAAATATACCTGTAGACAAGAAGAACAGAATGCTTATCAATTATTACGGGGGGAACGAAACATTCAGGTATTACTCTTTTTTCGATGTTTATATAGGAGCTTTCCAGAGAGGCTCGTTTAAAGATAAGATAGTGTTGTTCGGGGCGGTTGACCCGGGTATAGGGGATGACTATGTCACTCCTCTTTCGCGGGTGCTTCCCGGGGTTGAAAAACATGCGAATGTCATAGCGAATATTTTAAATGATGATTTTCTCAGAAGGCCCCGGAACAGCGATGTTATCACCGGTATTCTTATAGTATTGTTCGGATTTTCCATTTCTATAGCGGGGCGAAAACTGTCTGTTGCCCAATTAACGCTTTTTCCTGTTGTTATAGTCATTGTTTTTCTTTTTGCTTCCCAGGTGTTTTTTACAAGGTTCAATATATTAGTGGAAGCGGTCTATCCCCTGCTTTCTCTCTTTTTGACTTATGGTGTTGTTATTGTAATGACTCTTTATTCCGAGAACAGAGAAAAGAAGAGAATCAGGAAAGTCTTCGGCCAGTATGCTTCCAGGGAACTTGTCAGGGAGATTCTGGCGGACCCGTCAAAACTGAAACTCGGCGGCGAAAAAAGATTTTTGACAGTTATGTTTTCGGATGTAGCCAATTTTACCCCGCTTTGTGAGAATATGGAGCCCGAGAAAATAGTATCCATCTTGAATGTTTATTTATCAAAAATGGCCGAGGTTATTTATAAGAACGGCGGCATTGTGGATAAATTTCTCGGTGACGGAATAATGTGTGTTTTCGGCGCTCCGGTTTATAAGGACGATCATGCGATAAGAGCGTGCAGGACGGCACTTGATATGATTGAAAAAGTTAAGGGAATAAATGAATTCTGGAAAAAAGAGACCGGTAAGGATATCCATATAAGAGTAGGGATTAATTCCGGGGATATGGTCGTGGGCAACCTGGGTTCCCTTGAAATAATGGATTATACCGAAGTGGGAGATAATGTAAATCTTGCGGCGAGGCTGGAAGCTACAAATAAAGAGTACGGGACATCCGTCATAATAAGCAAAAACACATATGATGCTGTAAAAGATCAGGTTGAGGTGAGAGAGCTCGGCGCCGTGAAGGTTAAGGGAAAAGAAAAAGAAATCGAGATTTATGAATTAAAGGCCGTTAAATGAAGGCGATAAGGGGGTTCTTAAACAGGTTGTCAAAACGGTTTGCCCGTCTTTTGATTTTTTTAATAAAGCTTTATCAGAAAACCTTCAGGTATTTTCCCGGAAGATGCAGGTATTATCCTTCGTGTTCCGAGTACATGATAGAGGCGATTGAAAGGAAAGGAAGCCTTAAGGGTGTTTTACTCGGGCTTTTCAGGATAATAAGATGCAATCCGTTTTTGCCGGGGGGGTATGACCCCGTAAAATGATGCGGCATAGAGTCATTTTTCAAAATATTATGTTTAAAGAAGTTTTGTTTATTTCATCCACCGATATATTTTATGGTAAGGCGATGATGAGCTTCGCCGAAACGGCGGCAGGGGAAAACACTGGTTATCATAAAAAACGTTTCTTTGGTTAGGACAAGGAGGATAAGATGCCGAATTTATTCTTGTATATAATAATTGGAGTTTTTGCGGGGGTTGTCAGCGGTTTAATCGGTATCGGCGGCGGTATTATCATTGTGCCCTGTCTTATTTATATTTTCGGTTTTTCACAACATGCAGCACAGGGAACTACCTTGGCGATGCTGATTCCACCCATAGGCATACTTGCGGCTTTAGCTTATTATAAGCAGGGGCATGTTGATTTTCTGGTAGCGGGATTACTGTGTTTGGGTTTTGTTTTAGGCGGTTATCTCGGGGCCAAATTTGCTGTTGGTCTTCCGGAAATTATTTTACGCAGGATTTTTGGTGTGTGTCTGTTAATAATTGCCGGTTACATGATTATCAAATGATTTTCGGCCGATAGCGGATAAAGGTCTTTTGACGCTTAATCGGGAGGTGACATGACGGATATTTTTGAAATTATGAAAAGCAGGAGAAGTGTAAGGACTTTTCGCGGCGATAATGTTCCCGACAGCGATATCCGAAAAATCATCGAATATGCCGTAATGGCACCCAGCGGGTCTAACCAGCAGCCGTGGAAATTTATGGTTATCAGGGACCGGGCACTGAAAAATTCAATGGCCGGTTGCGTAAACGGAAAAATCAGCGCTGTGAAAGGTAACATAAAGTCGGCGAAAGCGGAAGAACATTTTAAGGGATACCTGCAATATCTTACATTTTTTCAGGATGCGCCGGTTGTCATTTGTGTTCTGACGCGGCCGCACCGCTCCGTATTTGAAAATATCCTGCATAAGTATATGCCTGAAGAAGAAAAAGAAAAGCAGTTTTTTGTAGACGCTTCTATCCAGAGTGTTTCCGCCGCCGTTCAAAATCTTCTTTTGGCCGCGCATGCGATGGGTTACGGAACATGCTGGATGACAGGGCCCATTATAGCCCAGAGAGAAATAGAGCAAGTTCTCGGTGTTGAAGAGCCCTGGCATCTGACGTCCATTATTCCTTTGGGAAAACCCCGCGAAATACGCCCGGGGTATTTTTCCAGAAAACCCGTTGATGAAGTTCTGATTTTTAAAAAATAAAATATATTTACAAAGAAAAAAGTTTTTGCTTAAATGTTAACCATATATTTTCAATAGGTTGACATTTAAGAACGGATACTCTGCCGCGGATCATATCCCCGTCGGGAAACCGTCACGGGACAGAAAGGAGTTTTTCCGGTATGGACAGGGATGAATCCTTTTATAAAACAGGCTCTGGTTTTAAAAACGGCGGGAAACCCTTTTCCCTAAAAGGGTTTACGCTTATTGAGCTGCTTGTGGTTATGGCCGTGGTGTCACTGCTTATTTCTTTTATCGCGCCGGCGCTTTCGAAAGCAAGGAACCATGCCCAGTTGTCGGTATGCATGTCCAACCTCCACCAGTTATACCTGGCTTTTTCCATGTATTTAAACGATTATGATGAAACCTTTCCCGTCAACGGAGATCCTTATCTCTGGATGGGCCGGAATTGGAGAGAAGTTATCTCTCCCTACCTGTTAACCAGGGTTGATTCGGAGCGTCCGGATGTCCTTTTTTGCCCGGGAGACAAAGTCGCGAAGGAAAAGTGGGAGGGAACATCATACTCCTATTCATGTGCGTTCTACCACAGCCCGTCCCAGATAAACTCAATGTCTACGGAAGATACATACAGCAATGCGGCTCTGAGATGTTATCCCCAGAAGCTGGCCGCAGTGAGGTTCCCGGAGAATAAAATATTGCTTGGGGAATGGCTCAGCAACCATTATCCGGTTGAAGATGATAACGGATGGTGGTGCTGGAGCGGTTACAGAAATTTTCTGTTTGTATCGGGACGGATTAAGTATTTAAAAGCCGAAGACATTATCCCGGCCGGAGACCTCCTTCCGAACCCGAACCTGACCGTTGACGGCATCAGCGGCAGGGATACACCTTAAGATTAAAACATTTGTTTCTTCAATTTTCATCCCGGGCACTGTATAATTACTGCACGTTATTTTCAACGGCTTAACCGTTAATCAGTTTCTGTGGGATTATGAAAAGAAAGGCATTGTTATTATTCCTGTTGTTTGTGTTGGTGTCTTCCTGCCCGGTTTATTCGCTGGAACTGGAAGATGAAGACCCTGTAACGTTTTCCATAGATAGAGCAAAACTTCAGGCTTATCTGCTCAATAAGGGGATAACAGCCGAAATAGCCGGCTTTATGGTCTATTCTTTTCTTGTTTTGTGCCTGATGGTTTCCGGAACTGTTGTGTCGGCGTTATATTTTTTCTCGGGCATATACAGGAGAAACACGGTTCAACTCGGGCCCGTCCCATGGAGCACTTCTCTTTCAATGGCTCTTTTGCTCCTGCTTATTCTTTTTACTCTGTTATTTCAGATCCTTCTCGGCTCGCTGCTGAAAAGCGGGTTTGTACGCGAGATACCTTCAATGACCGTACAAATGCTTATGAGCGAGTTAATCATTATCTTTGTCATAGGGGTTTTTTCGGTTATTGTTTATAAAAAATATTACTGGAAGCTTGCCGCGCTGTTTAAGACAAAGAAGATAAAAGAGAGCATTATATACGGGATATTGGCATATATAGGTTTTTATCCTTTATATATATTTTTAAGCAAAATAACCGCTGTGGTCGCCGAATATTTTGGTTTCCAGCTTAAAATACAGACGGTTGTCTCCAGCATAAAAGATATAAAAAGCTTGTGGGAGCTTTTAAGCTATATACTTTTTATAGTGTTTGTCGCGCCGATAATCGAAGAGATATTTTTCCGCGGTATATTATACAGGGGATGCAAAAATTTTTTTGGCGTCGCAGGCGCTTCTTTATTGTCGGCATTTCTGTTTTCCGCCGTACATATGAATCTGCTGAGTTTTTTGCCTATATTCGGTTTAGGGCTGGCGTTTTGCCACGTTTATGAGAAAACCGGATCTATATATTCTTCGATTATATTTCATGCGCTACATAATGCGCTTAGTCTTGCGGGGGCGTTGCTTGTTTACAGGATGATGAATGTTATAGGCGGATAAGAAGGCAGGGGGGAACAAAAATGTCCATAGAAGCAGTCAGTTGGAGTAAAGGCAAGGTTAAGTTAATTGATCAGACCAGACTGCCGGGGAAATTAACGTATGTTGTGACGGATAACATAGATGTTCTGTGGGATTCGATAAAGAGGCTTGTGGTAAGAGGGGCTCCCGCGATAGGGATTGCCGGCGCGTTTGGTGTTGCTCTTGCCGCATTGAAAAGCCGGGCAAAAGATTGCGAAATGCTGAGAAAAGATGTTTTTAAAGCGGCGGATTACCTTGCGACTTCCAGACCTACGGCAGTCAATCTGTTTTGGGCGCTGGAAAGGATGAAAAAAACCGCGCAGGCAGGGAAACTGAAAAACTGCGGAAAAATGAAACAGCTCCTGCTGCGGGAAGCCGTGAATATCCTTAATGACGATAAAAAGAGGTGTTCCAAAATAGGAAAGAACGGGGAATACCTGATAAAGGAAGGTATGGGAATTTTAACGCATTGCAATGCCGGTGCGTTGGCGACAGGCGGATCGGGAACTGCCCTGTCCGTATTTTTTTCCGCAAAACGGAACGGGAAAAATTTCACTGTCTACGTTGATGAAACCAGGCCTCTTTTACAGGGGGCGAGGCTTACCACATGGGAGTTGCTGCATGAGGGGATAGATACGGTTTTAATCGCCGATAACATGGCTGCCCAGGTTATGAAAGAAGGCAAAATCGGCCTGGTTATTACGGGTTCGGACAGGATAGCTTTGAACGGTGACGCGGCAAACAAAATAGGGACTTACGGTATTGCGACCCTGGCGAGAGCCCACAGCATACCTTTTTATATTGCGGCGCCGATATCTACAATTGATTTTAATATAAAGACCGGCCGGGAAATTCCCATTGAACAGAGAGAAGCCGGTGAAATAACCAGTTGCGGGGGTAAAAAAATAGCGCCCGAAAATGTTAAGGTCTACAATCCCGCATTTGATGTAACGCCTTCATCTCTGATCGCGGGTATAATTACCGAAGACGGATTGATTACGCCGCCTTACAAAAAGAAGATATTGATGTTGAGGGGGAAACAGGGTGGTTATGGCAGAAAGTGAATTTGGGCTGATAAGAAAGTTTGCCGGCCTGACACCGCGGGCCGGGAGATTGAAAGCGGGTATCGGAGATGATGCTGCCGTGATTAAATCCGGCAAAAAAGGATTTTATGAGCTTTTTACATGCGATGCTCTCGTTGAGGGAGTCCATTTTACGGTTAAGGATAAATTATTTGAAGTCGGATACAAGTCAGTTGCCGTCAGTGTAAGTGACATAGCGGCAATGGGCGGCCTGCCTGCGGAAGCGGTTGTTGCGGTGGGTGTTTCTGGGCGTATTTCGGACAGGGACGCGATAAATATTTATAAGGGTATGCTTAAGGCAGCGGAAAAGTTCGGTCTTAACCTGGCCGGCGGTGATACGGTGAAAAGCAGGGAGCTTTTTATTTCGGTTGCAATGACCGGATTGGTTGAAAAGAATCGGCTTGTTTTGAGGAAGGGGGCAAAAACAGGTGATGCAATCATGGTGACCGGCAGGCTTGGCGGATCCCTTGAAAACAGAAAACATCTCCTGTTCCGGCCAAGGCTTTTTGAGGCAAGATACCTTACGAAAAGATTTGTCATCCATTCCATGATAGATGTTTCGGATGGGCTTGCCGGTGATTTAAGGAGGATCTGCGAGATGAGCGGTTGCGGCGCGGTGATATATCCGGATAAGGTGCCCGTATCAGGGTCGCTGAAAAAATACGGCAGAGAAAAATCTTTTCATAGAGCTGTAACTGACGGGGAAGATTTTGAATTGCTTTTTACTGTGCCCGCCAAATCGGCCAAAAGAATTGAAAATGGCATGAAAAAGTTTTTTAATCTGAAAGCCACTGAAATAGGCCGAATAATAAGAGGCAGCGATGTTCTGATGGAAAAGAATCAAAAAATAACGGCTTTGAACATGGACGGGTATAAACATTTTTAATATGACGGATAAATTTATTTCATACAGTCAGGATGATACCAGAGCGCTTGCCGGAAAGGTTGCGGATAAGATTAAAAAAGGCGACGTGGTGGCTCTTTTCGGGGAGCTTGGCGCGGGAAAAACCTGTTTTGTCCAGGGATTTGCGAAAGCCTTCGGCATCACTGAAATAGTGAACAGCCCCAGTTTTGCTATTGTAAATGTATACGATGGCAGGATGCCTGTTTATCATATGGATTTCTACAGGATAGACAGCCCCGATGAGATAAGAGCTATTGGGTGCGAAGATTATTTTTACGGCGACGGCGTGTGCTTTATCGAGTGGGCGGAAAAGGCGAAAGATATAATACCGCCGGACAGAAAAGAAATTTATATAAAGATAATTAACAAAACGGAAAGAGAAATTAAGATAAAAGGGTTTAATTTTTAATGAATGTACTCAGCATTGAAACGACTTCGGAAAGAGCGAGTATTGCTTATTTGAAGGATTGCGAAGTCATATCGCAGCGGGTTATCAGCGAACGCTTGAATTCAAGGCAAACGCTTCTGCAGAGTGTCAGGGACATTTTTGCCGAAGCGCGCGGTTCGTTAAATGAGGTGGATTCCATTGTATGCGGCACGGGTCCGGGCTCTTTCACCGGCATCAGGCTGGGGATAGCCTTTACCGCGGGGATTTATTCGGGTATGGGTAAAAAGGTTGAAACCTGCGGCATCGCCGCCAATGATTCCATTGCCTATGCCTGTTATTCCGAGGGGCTGAATGCCGGCAGGAAAATAATAACTGTGATAGATTCAAAAACCGGTTACAGTTTTATCAGGGAATATTCAGACCACGCCGAGCCGCTGGGTGAAATACAATTACTTTCCGACGCTGAGATAAAGGCAAAATATGAGAAAGATTTTTTCGCTGGGATATTTCCTGAGAAATTCAAAAGCATGCTTGAAAACAAAAAAAGTATTTTTCCGGACGCGGTTTATTCCGCCGGGTTATTTTTCCGGAAACCGGATATGCGCAGAGCGTTGAAGCCGGTTTATATGATGGATTTTAAGCCGGGGGGTTCCAGATAATGATTTTTAAAAAGCAGGTCGTTATAAAAGAGATTGAAAGAGAGTCGTCTTATGATTACCGTTTGCTGAAAACCTGGGCCGAAATAGATCTTTCAAACTTGAGAAATAATATTAAAATCATAAGCAGGATGGTGGGCAGGGATATTGCTATAATGGCTATAGTCAAATGCAATGCCTACGGCCACGGAGCGATAGAGGTATCAAGAGAAGCTGTTAAACTCGGCGTAAAAGCGCTCGGGGTTTCGAGTTTGTCGGAAGGCATTGAACTGCGAAACGCTTTCAGCGATATTCCTATAATAGTTTTAAGTTCCGGTATGAGCGGGCAGGCGGAAGAATTTATTGAGCACAGGTTATCTGCGGTGGTATGTTCATGGCAAATGGTCAATGCTCTTTCCGATGCAGCCCGCAGCAGGGGGACAAAAGCAGCCGTCCACATAAAAATAGACACAGGGATGGGGCGTATAGGCGTATGGCATAAGCAGGCGGATGAGTTTGTGAGGTCCGTTTATGAAGTCCCTGATATTATTATAGAAGGGGTCTGTTCCCATTTTGCGACATCGGATGAAGAAGACCTTGAGTTTGCAAATCAACAGCTAAGATGGTTTGCGGATTTTCTGGATAAGACAGGTGATATCCCGATCAGATTCAGGCATATATCAAATACCGGCGGGATATTTAATCTTCCCTCGGCGCATTTGAATATGGTGCGCCCCGGTCTATCGATTTACGGCGTCAGCCCTTCGGATTTCGTAAAAGGCAGTTCTAAACTTGACCCTGTCCTTTCGCTGAAAACCAAAATTGCGTTTATCAAAAAAATTCCCGAAGGGAGAGCATTAAGCTACGGAAGGACTTTTATTACGGATAAACCGATGAAAGTCGCGACTTTACCGGTGGGCTATGGAGACGGCTATCCCCGCCTGCTTTCAAACAGGGGATATGTGCTTATCGGTGGAAAAAGAGCAAGGATATTGGGAACCGTTACCATGGATCAGATGATGGTGGATATTACCGGAATAAGAAATGTAAAAGTGGAAGACGCGGCAGTCCTTATCGGGAAACAAGGCCGGGAACAGATTACCGCCAGGGAAGTTGCGCGAATGGCCGATACCATCCCGTACGAGATATTTACTTCGATAAATAAGAGGGTTCAGAGAATCTATATAGACAGGGATTGATTAATTGCCGTCCGTGATTTTACCGGCGAGCTCTATGACATCACGTTGAATCAGATATACCAGAGAGTCCCCGTTCTTTAAAGCGAAGAAGGAACCGTTTTCACCGCGGATAATTTTAAGCGTAAAAATTTCTTCTTTATCGTAAAGCTCAATGATTAAAAACGGCTCCGGCAGCATGATTTTTTTTCCGGTTAGGACTTTCCCGGCTTTCAGTTCCATCAGTTTCCAGAGAAGATCGTTGATTAAAGAGGCGTTCCCGTTGCCATCCCAGCGGTTTTTCCCGTTCTTGTTAAAAGTAAATACGCCTTTGTCATCCTTGATTTTTACGGAAGAGATTTCGACGATGGGAAAAGATATGACCTTCCTGGATATAAACTGGCAGAAATCCAGGTCGTAAAGCTTATATTTCAAGCCACTGTCCAGGACAAGGAAATAATCGTCTGCCGGGGTTTTGGCGTAAAGAATGTCCCCGGATTCATAAAAATTTATATCCCACGCGGAGTTACCGCAAATGAATTCCACTTTGGCCGAAGGATCCGGAAAAACCCCTGTATCCGCCTGTGTGATGGAAAGAGCCTTTGTTTTGACGAACAGGTTAAAAAACGCGAACACCGCATTGTAATCGGCATCATAATTCCCGGAGGGAGAAAGAAGCTTCCATTCGTTCTTTTCTCTCACAAGCTCTATCAGATTGTCCCCGGCGGAAATTTTAATCGAGCCGGATTTTACCACCTCTTCAGTTGCCAGCCTGAGGTCCCTGAAAGTTTCAATTTCGGGAGATATTTTTTTGAGTATGGACGAATCTATGATACAGACAGTGTCGAGGTCTTTCTGATACACGTACATTTTCCTTCCGTCGTCTGAGAACGGGCCGAAAAAAAAGACCCTCTCCCCGTCCGAAGCCGAGGGTTTAATCCTGATTGTAAGAGAGCTGTTGTCGAGTATATGCGCGGGGATGCTGCCGGGCTCGGGAAATTCCTCGATTCTTGCGGAAACCACTGTATTTATAAGCTCAGAAAAAGCTTTTGAATCACACCTGCTCTGAAAAGGGCTGGTGATTTTCCAATAAGATCCCATATTGGTGAATTCCGCAATTTTATCCTGTGTCTGAAAAACGATCCTGTCCGTAAATTGCGGAAATATCCTTATAAGCTGTTTTGTCCTGAACTCATCCGGTTTTAATTCACATAATGTTTTTATAAGTTTTTTTTCAACCACGATAATGCAATTATTGTTTTTATCCAGACCGTAGGAAGTATCCCCGGTAGTTTCAACACCTGAGAACTCTATATGGGATGTGCCGGAGGGAGAAGATATTGAGACGGAGCATATAGGGGAACCGAACCCGGCGTTTTCGGCCAGGTCTTTGTCATAGTTGATGGCCCTTATTACCGGTGAAAACTGGATGTCAAACAGGAACTTGTTTACCTTCGTCGAATCCGCCGGATACTTAAAAGGTGTTGTGATTTTCCATTCGACGCCTGATTTTTCGAGAGATATTTCTCCGCCGGCATTTGACACAGACAAGCTTTCAACCCTTGAAAAATCATACGAAAAAACTTTGGTGCGGGACATGATATCTTCTTCCCGTTCCGGTTCCCTTAATTCCGCCGTAACAATATAGAATCCGAGACAGGCTGAAACAACAAACAGAATAAAAACGTGTCTTGCTTTCATTATTTTCTCCTGTTCAGCCAGGCAATAAAGGCGCATAATGCAGATATTCCCGGAAGCACAAAAATACAAAGGTTTCTGACTGTGCGCAATTGGGTTAAATTCAAAAGCAGTTTTGTGTCTTCAGGTTTTTTCGCCTCGATTGAGAGAATTTTAGTCTTATTCAGGCACCAGTTGGTTAAATTCGCGAAAAGGTCGGCATTGGACCTGTTTGCAATCTGAGAGTTTGAACAAAAATCGGAATCGCCCACTACAACCAGCCGCATGGGAAATTTACGGTTTTGGGAAGTTGATGAAACGCATATCGGAACAGGACCTTCCCTGTCCTTATCTTTATCAAAAGTTACGGGAGAATCCGCGGGCTCTGTCTCGCCCCATCCGTTTTCGGTTGTCGCGCACAGAACATCGACTTTATACCCTGTGCTTAAAGGGTTTGGATTTACGGACCTGGTAAGCGGGTGTATGGTGGCGCTTTTAACGATCCGTGAAGTGGCAGTGTGTTCGGAATTGAAATTTTCTATATATAGATTTGAAATATCCACAAGCGGTATTTTCCTTGACGGGTCTATCACAATATCTTTGCCGACGACTATCCCTTTTTCTATAAGGACATTTTCAAGGCCGGTGTATATCAGCGGGTCCATAAGCATTAAAGCGGACCCTCCGTTATTCAAATAATTGTTTACGGCGATAATTTCTTCTTCCGAAAAAACAGTTTTTGGCCCTGCGATTATTAACAGGGCGCAATCGGGCGGCACAGAAGAAATTTTTAAAAGGTCTATTGTTTTTACATCAATATTCTGCCTTTTGAGTATTATAGACGCCTGCCCCATTTCATCTTTTTGGGTTGAATCGGGAATCTTCTCTCCGTGTCCTGTCGTGAAATAAACGGATGAAGAGATGTCTTCGATCAGTTTGATGACAGCCGATGACAGGGCTTCTTCGCCGGAAAATTCAATGATTCTTCTGTAAGCCCCTTTCGCGTCGCCTCCCGAGATTACGGCAATATCCGTATCTCTGATAACTTCTATTTTATCTTTGTAAGAGATAATCATGCAGTTTCTGTCCGCGAATTTTGTTTTCTGGGCAATGAGTTTTAATCTGGTGATGTCTTTGTCCGGATCAACCAATTGAACGGCGATCCTGTTGTTTTGAGCGGAATATTGTTCGAGCAGCCTCAATATCGGGGTATAAACGATATTGGCGGGATCGAAGATCACATATATGTTCATTGTTTTGTCGATTTTTTTCAGAATGCAGACTGTCTTTTCGGACAAAGTGTTTATTCCGCTTTTTGTCATGTCGAATCTTATGTTATGGCGGTGAGCGATAAAACCGAGCATGGAAATAATAAGCAAAGCGAAAAATACCGCCGCGGCTATATTGATAATGTTCAGTATTCTTCTTAGTCTATTCACCGGCGCCCTTCCTGTTATAAGAAACAAATGTCAGCAAAATGAAAAACCAGCTGAAGGAAATAAAATACACGACGCTTTCAAGGTCGATAATCCCAATCGGGAAGTTGGCGAAATTATTGGGAAGAGACAGAAAAGATATGACCGCTTTCCAGTCAGTGTCGGAAACGAAATCTTCCATTACGCCTATTGTGAGAAAAATAAATGATATGGCTATGGCCAGCATATATGAAACCAGCTGGTTCTTGCTTAGAGAGGATGTGAAGACCCCTATGGAAATGAGCATAATGCCCGCAAGCGCGGTTCCGATGTAGGAGCATAAAATGGGCCCCATGTCCGGTTTGCCGAAGAGAGCGACTATCAGCACATACGAGAAAGTAGGCAGCCAGAGAAACAGGAAAAATATGTAACCGCCGGCTATTTTTGACAGAATTACATGCCAGCTTTTCAGGGGGGATGTTTTGATGATTTCTATAGTTCCCGTTTTGTATTCTTCCGAAAAGAGACGCATTGTGACGGAAGGAGGAATCATAAGCAGAAGAACCCAGAACAGCCATGTGCCTCCGAAAAAGAATCTCATTACGGAAATTATGCCGGGAGTTCCGGGAATGCTTAAAAGGCCGGTATATATATAGAACATATACCCTGTAACCGAAAGAAATGCGGCGAGTATTATGTAAGCGACAGGAGATTGAAAATAAAATCTCAGTTCTTTTTTTGTCAGCGCCAGGAATTCTTTCATTGTATTTTCTGTTTTGAGGTTATTTCCATAAATAAATCTTCAAGAGAATCCTTTGTGTGTTTCATGCATAGGATTTTTGCCCCGCTTTTAACTACCGCTTCGAAGATATCACCTCTTGAATCCGTATTGTTTCTGGTTTGTATCTCCAGTGAGTTTTCCAAAACCCGCCTGATGTCCGATACTTCGCTTATACCGCGTATGTTTTTCAGCGTATCATCGCTGATATTTTCGCATTCAAGAAATATTTTTTCGTTTTTATCGAGACTGACATTGGCGGCGATTCTGCCTTCATTAATAATAAGAGCCCTGTCGCATATTGCCTCGACTTCGGATAATATGTGGGTTGAAATAAGGACAGCGTGCCTGTGTCTGAGGTTTTTAATCAGGTTGCGGGTCTGCCTCAATTGATTGGGGTCAAGACCTGTGGTAGGTTCATCCAGTATGAGTACGGGAGGATCCGAAAGTATGGCATCTGCCAGACCCACCCTCTGCCTGTAGCCTTTTGATAAATTTCTGATAAGCCTTTTAAAGACGGGTTCTATGTCACATATCTTGCATACTTCGGATATCCTTGCTCTTGAGAGTTTTTTGCTTTTTATCTTGATGCAGCCCCTGAATGCAAGATATTCCGATACTCTCATTTCCCCGTAAAGAGGGACGTGTTCGGGAAGATAACCAATCATATTTTTTGTTTTTACGGGGTTATTCCGGATATTTATCCCGTCTATAAGGATTTTCCCGCTATCCGGCGAAAGGAAACCCGCAAGAAGCCTCATGGTCGTAGTTTTCCCGGCTCCGTTGGGCCCGAGAAAGCCGAGGATTTCTCCCCGGTCCAGCGAAAATGAAACATCTTTTACAGCGGGTATGCTGCCAAAGTTTTTGCTGACATTCAAAACTTCAATAGCTTTCTGGTTAAGCATCATAGATAATAGAATTTAAACAAATTAAATGTAAAAGTCAACAATACCGAACTGCCGGGAAATCTAACCGTAATATTATAGCAGAATCACAGGAAAAGCTCCCTGTAATATCCGGATATGTTTTTAAAAGGTTATCTTGTCATAATCAGTTAAATTTTTTATACTTATAATCAGATATATTTGGCGGACTTAGTTAGTTTATGAAAAAAATAACTCAAATCCTGAGCAGGAACAGTTTTTCTTTGTTTGCATTTGTTTTATTGTTATCGTTTTTAAACTGGCCCATTTTATCTTCTTTGGATAATCTGACCGGCGGCGGCGCCTACATTTATATTTATGCTGTATGGTTAACCATTGTGCTGCTTGCCCTGATTGTCGGACTGAGCCTTAACGGTTTGTCACCTTCGGGTAAAGACAAAAAAGAAGGCGAAGGTAAAAATGTTTGACCTTTTAACGGTAATACTGTTTTTCTGTGTGTATTTCCTGTTGCTTTTCCTGGCAGCACTTTTTGTTGAAAAAAAATCTGACAGGCTGCGGAAACTCATCTCAAATCCTGTTATCTACGCGCTTTCAATTGCTGTCTACTGCAGCGCGTGGACTTTCTACGGTGATGCCGCAAAGATGGCGAAAGACGGCGTGATATATCTTGCTATTTATCTTGGTCCCTGCGCGGGTGTTTTTTTCTGGTGGGTCATTTTGAGAAAGATGGTGCGAATAAAAAATTCGCATCATATAACGAACATCGCTGATTTTATATCCGCGCGTTATAATAAATCCCAGCCGCTTGCGGCAATCGTTGCCGTTTTCTGCCTTTTAGGCACACTGCCGTATATCGCGCTCCAGATGAAAGCGATCATATCCACGATCGCGATAGTTACCATTTCTTCGGGATCCCAGACCGCATGGCTGGATAAAATCGGTATCCTTGTAATACTTCTTATGATACTTTTTACGCTTGTATTCGGCGTTAGGAGGGTTGACCCCACCGAACGGCACCCGGGAATGGTTTTTTCCATAGGCCTCACATCCATTTTTACGGTTTCGATGCTGTTGGTTTGCGGGCTGTTTGCTGTTTATTTCCTGAATAACGGTTTTCAGGATTTATTCGCCAAAGTATCTTCAAGCCAATACGCCGGGCTTATGAAAATCGGGTTTTCCGGGGATTCCTCTTTTATCACATGGTTCTCTTTTCTTGCTGTGTCCATGTTTATGGTTATATTGCTGCCGCGTCAGTTTCATATGAGTGTGGTTGAGAATTCAGATGAAAACAATATAAAAACCGCAATGTGGATGGTTCCCGTCTACCTGCTTTTAATAAATATATTTATTATCCCCATTGCCTTTACCTCGCTGCTTAAGGGGCTGGCTTTGAACGAGGCTGATACTTTTGTTTTGCAACTGCCTTATAAATTCGGAAACCGCTATCTTACAATGATGGTTCTGATGGGAGGTTTTTCAGCGGCTACAAGCGTTGTGATGGTTTGTGCCGTAACCGTTTCCACAATGATATCAAACCATGTCATCCTGCCCTTGCTTAGTTTGACAAAAAGGGTAAATCTTAGCCGCTATATTCTGCAGTGGAGATGGATTACGGTCGGGATCTTTATACTTCTGGGATATCTTTTCGGCTGGTTTGTCGGTGAAAATTACTCTCTTTTTGATATGGGGATGATTTCTTTTGTGGGGATTCTGCAGTTTGTTCCCCTGATTATAGGCGGGATTTTCTGGACAAAAGGGAATAAAACCGGCGCTGTTATGGGTCTTACAGCCGGTTTTGCGGTCTGGTTTTATACTCTTTTTATCCCCTGTTTTGCATCGAGCGGATGGATTTCCACGTTTTTTATGTCGAATGGCATTTTTGGGCTGAAAATCCTCAGACCGGCGGAATTTTTCGGGATAAAATTTCCCGATGCCGTAAGCCATTCTGTTTTCTGGTCAATGTTTTTTAACCTGGGTTTTTATATGTTCGGTTCGGTATGTTTCCGGACAAAACGGGAAGAAAAGAGAAATGCCGAAAGTTTTGTCGGCGCGCTGTCCAGCGATGATATTTTCGCTGGGTCCACAGCGAAGGAAGCTCATATTGTGCTGGAAAGCAAGCTCGAGATTATGAGAAAAATCCTGTCCTGCTACCTTCCCGCGGATAAAATGTCTCTCATACTGAAGAAAGGTGTTTATCTCACAGGCATAGGAAAGGGAACACACATTTCAATTCTTGAGCTGGCAAGGCTTCAGAATGAGATTGAGAAATTGCTTGCCGGTTCGATAGGCACAGCCACCTCCCATAAGGCTATGATGGGGGGAGGGGTCTTTACCGTAGAAGAATCAAAAGAGTTATCCGAGGCCTATGCGGAGGCACTTGCGGATCTGAAATTGACCCCCCAGGAACTTAAAAAAAAGATTGATTACCATCAGGAAAGAGAAGACCTTCTTTCCCTGCACGCCATGGAGCTTGAAGAAAAGATCAAAGAGCTTGAAGACCTTATAAGCCAGAGGAAACGCGTGGAAAATGACCTGAGAGAAAACGAAGAAAAATACAGGGCTTTGTTTGAAAGTTCCAGGGACGCGATATTTATTACGGGAGAGGACGGGAAATTTATTGACGTAAATGAATCAGCGCTGGTGCTTTTCGGTTTTTCCAGGGATGAGATGTTCAGGATGGAATATAAGGACATATTCGTGGATTTTATTGATTACCACGAATTTGAAAGGGATGTCGAGAAGAGCGGCTCCGTGAGGAATTATGAGGTAAAACTGAAAAGCAAAACGGGCAGGGAAATGGAGTGCATGATAACGGTTGCCCTGAAGCAGAACAGTAAAAAGGATATTTTAGGACTGCAGGGTGTTATAAGGGATATTACCGAGCAGAAGAAAGCCGGGAGGGCTCTTCAGGACAGTTACAACAAGCTTCAGAAAAACATGGAAAGCACAATTCTTGCCATGGCAAGAATTGTTGAGACTAAGGACCCTTATACCGCCGGCCATGAAAGGAGAGTGGCCCAGTTGGCCGTTGCGATAGCGCAGGATATGAGGCTCCCCGAGGAACAGATAAACGGCATTTACATGGCGGCTATAGTGCATGATATAGGCAAAATCTATGTGCCTTCCGAGATACTGACTAAGCCGGGCAAATTGACGGATATAGAATTCAGCATTATTAAGACACACCCTCAGCTCGGCTATGATATTTTGAAAACCATAGAATTTTCCTGGCCTGTGGCTGATATTGTGCTGCAGCACCATGAGAGATTGGACGGTTCAGGGTATCCTTTCGGCATCAAGGAAGAGGATATCCTCCTTGAGGCCAGGATAATAGCGGTGGCTGATGTTGTTGAGGCTATGTATTCCCCCCGGCCCTATCGACCGTCCGTGGGATTTGAGAATGCGCTCCAGGAAATTGTCGAAAACAGGGGAAATCTGTACGATCCGGCCGCAGTGGATTCCTGCCTAAAACTATTTATGAAAGAAAACTTTAAATTCGTTTCAGAACAAATTTAACGCGAATAATATTATGAATGATGAATTAAATAAGAATAAAAATTCTTTTGAGGATGAAATAGAGCGGACAACGCTGGTTTTTGACAGCGGCAGCCGGCCGTTCAGAATAATATGCGATACATTTCTCGAGGTGGAAGGAGCGAGCGAAGAAAAAATATATTCCATATTATGTAAAAACCTTTTGCGGATGTGCAATGCGAAATGTGTTGCTTTCGCTTCATCAAAACCGGACAATTTTCTGAAACTTGAAATCGTAACGACCGAAAGGGAAACAGGTCTTTCATTCCTTGAAGAGAAACCCTGTATAATCAGGAAGATACCGGATGGAGTGTTCGGAAATTTCAAAGACAATGAAATAATCGACTGTTCCGCCAGCCGCGCATGCCTGTTAAGTATTTTCCCCGAAGCATTCACTGAGGAAATAAAATCTGAAAGAAACGTTGAGAGGTATGCTCTTGCGAGTATCAGGGAAGGGGAAATTGTCGCAATCGGTTATATGCAATTGTACCCCGGCTATAAACTTGCCATGAAAGGCGTGCTTATTCATTTTCTTAATATGATAGGGATAATCTTACAGAGGATGAATTATCTGAAGTCGCTTGCCGAGAGTGAGGAAAAATACAGGCTTTCCATAGAATATATTCCATTACACCTCTGCGAGGTGGACAAAGAGGGAAATATCATTCTCTGGAATAAATTTTCTGAAAAAATGCTTGGGTACAGCGTTGATGAAGCGGTTAAAAAACTTAAAGTCTACAAACTGCATGAAAACCCGTCCCGGGCCGATGAAGTGCATAAGATTGCTTCGGAGACCGGGATGTATAACGATGAAATCAACCTTGTCCACAAAGACGGGACCGTATTTCCCGTCCATCTTATTGTTATACCGAAAAAAGATAAAGACGGGACCGTGGTGTGTTATTACAGGTTTGGCGAAGATATTACGGTCAGGAAAAGGGCGGAGGAAGAGATTTATAAAAGCAGGGAAACTTTCAGGAAACTTATCGAAAATGCGCCGGTGGGCATCATAGTTACAAACGATAAATCCGAAATCATAGATATAAATCCTTCCGCCCTTGAGATATTTCAGCGGCAGAGAGGAGAGATGATAGGGAGAAAACCGGAAAATTTCTTTACCGGAACAAAGGACAGGACTTTTGTTATCAAAAGCGGAATGTCCGAAACAGAGAAGAAAGAGGTATTTGTTACCAGGGCTTCGGGTGAAAAAATACCTGTTATTAAAAGCGCAAATTCTATCGAGCTGGACGGGGAAGCCTGCATTATGGAAACGCTGATAGATATCTCCGACTGGAAAAGAGCCGAGGAACAGGCGGATTACAGGCTGAATTTTGAAAGGCTGATAACATCTATTTCAACCAGTTTTATAAATATGAGAAACGAGGATATAGACAACGAGATACAGGATGCTTTGACGCAGATAGGCCGGTTTACCGGCGTTGACAGAAGTTATGTCTTCCTTTTCCGGGATAAAGGCGCCGTTATGGATAATTTGTATGAATGGTGCGCCGGAGGGATTGTTTCTCAGAAAGAAAGATTAATGGGTGTTGACACTGGAAAATTCGGGTGGATGGTAGGTAAGTTGAAAAAAGATGAAATAGTATATGTGAACGACCTTTCCGAATTGCCTGCGGAAGCAAAAAATGAGCAGGACGAATTCCGGACCGAGGGAATTAAGTCTCTTATCAATGTCATATTGAAAGTTGCCGGAACTCCTCTGGGAATACTGGGTTTTGATTCTGTGAAGGAACAGAGAAAATGGACAGATGATGAAATCACACTTTTGAAAATAGTGGGCGAAATTTTTACAAATGCTCTTGAAAGATGCAAAAAGGAAAGGGAACTTAAAGCAAGTTATGAAAAATTGAGGAGCAGTATGGAAAGCACTATAAACGCGATGGGGAGCATAGTTGAAGTGAGAGACCCTTACACCGCCGGCCATGAAAGAAGGGTTGCCCAGCTTGCAAGCGCTATTGCTTCGGAAATGGGGTTTTCCGAAAGGGAGGTTGAGGGGATCAGGATCGCATCTTCCATCCATGATGTGGGGAAAATATATGTTCCTGCTGAAATACTGAATAAACCGGCGAAGATATCTGAAATAGAATATAAAATCATTAAGACTCATCCGCGCGTCGGATATGATATTCTGAAAAATATAGAGTTCCCATGGCCGGTAGCCGATGTTGTGCTTCAGCATCATGAAAGATTTGACGGTTCGGGCTATCCGTTTGGCCTTTCGGGCAAAAATATCCTTATGGGGGCGAGAATAATAGGAGTTGCCGATGTTGTTGAAACAATGTCTTCCCACCGCCCTTACAGGTCTGCGCCCGGAATTGACAAAGCTCTTGAGGAAATATCAGGAAACAGGGGAAAGCTGTATGATCCCGATGTTGTCGACGCCTGCCTTAGATTATTTCGCGAAAAAAACTTTGTATTTAAATAGGCTTTTACGGCACAGGGGTATATGTTTATGGATGATTTTGCGCAAGTGTCCGTATACCACAGCATATCTGCCGCAGAGCTTGCAGTGTCGGTGTTGGAGGCCGAGGGGATAAAGTGTTATTTATCAGATTACGATACTTTTTCCATAGGAGCTCTGTGCGATCCGGATATAGGTTGGATAAAATTGATGGTGAACGGGAGAGACCTGAAAAGAGCGAAAGAAATACTTGGGGTTGCGGCAGGATAAGTGTTATAATCGTAACGACTTATATGGAAAAGGGTTATGACGGAAGATACGAGATCTAAAGAGGAACTCTTCGCAGAAATAGAAAAACTGAAGAAACGTCTTGTGGATGTGCAGGCACTTCAGGTACAGCGTAGGTTAATAGAAGAAACCCTCCGTGAAAAAGAAGAACTGATGTCCGCTATAGTCAAAGCCTTTGACGGTTATATCTACACATGCGCTTCCGACTACACCGTTACTTTCATGAATAAAAATCTTATGGAAAGGACCGGCAGAGATGCTACGGGACAGAAGTGTTATGAAGTCCTTCACAACAGGGAGTCAGTTTGTCCCTGGTGCGTGAATGAAAAGGTTTTCAAGGGTGATACCGTGAGGTGGGAAGTACTGAGCCCCAAAGATAACCGCTGGTTCTATATTGTCAATACGCCTATATTTGCCGGCGAAAAAGTTATTTCCAAAATGTCCATGTTTATTGACATTACCGAAAGAAAGGAATTTGAAGAGAGGCTTCGTGAAAGCGAGGAAAGATTCAAAAAACTGTTCGAATTAACCCCCTTTGCTGTTTTTCTTGAGACGATAGACGGCGATATTATCGATTGCAATGAGGAAGCGTCCAAAATGCTGGGATACAGTAAAAAAGAACTTAAGAATATGAATATTAAAGACCTGGTAAGCGCCAGAACGGCGAAAATGCTTCCGGGTCTTGTTGCAGCAAATATTTCCTTCAAGGGGTTTTCCGTTGAAGCAGAAAACAGGAAGAAAAACGGATATGAATTTCCCGTTAAAGTGGATGCCAGGATACTGGAGATAAACAATGAGAAAATGGTTTTTGTGTTGGTGCAGGATATCACGGAATCCAAAAGGGCGGAAGAAGCTTTGATAAGGGAAAAGAAACTCCATACCGGAGGCCCGGTGGTTGTGTTCAGGTGGTTTGCGGAAGAAGGCTGGCCGGTGGAATATGTGTCAAGCAACGTCAACCAGTTCGGATATACGGCCGAGGAATTCCTGAAAGGCAAAATTAAATATGCCGATATTGTTCACCCCGAGGACATAGAAAGGGTTGAAAAAGAAGTAAAACGGCACAGCAAAAAAGG
>DJVC01000134.1 GCA_002440765.1 bacterium UBP3_UBA6266
TCTGCGCCTGAATCGTTACATCAAGAGCAGTAGTCGGTTCATCGGCAATCAGTATGGAAGGCCCGCAAGCAAGCGCCATTGCTATCATAACCCTCTGCTGCATCCCGCCGGACAACTGGTGAGGATAAGAGTCGAAGATTCTCTCAGGATCCGGAATCCTGACTTTTTTAAACATACGGACAGTTGAGTCTTTTGCCTTCCTCCTGCCGAATCCGTTATGGACCGTAAAAACTTCCGCAACCTGGTTTCCCACGGTAAAAACAGGGTTCAGAGAAGTCATGGGCTCCTGAAACACCATAGAGATTTCTTTGCCGCGTATTTTCCTTATATCTTTCTCTCTCAACTTCAACAGGTCTGTTCCATTATACAGGATTTCGCCTCCCGCAATCGCCCCCGGACCGGGCACTAAATCCAGGATGGACAGAGAAGTGATGCTTTTTCCGCAGCCGGATTCCCCTACAATAGAAAGTATCTCCCCTTTTTTAATATCAAAACTGACATCATCCACAGCTTTTACCACGCCTTCGGAAGTATAGAAGTAAGTTTTAAGATTTTTTACAGAAAGCAGAGACATGGACATTCAACCTTCCTTTAAAACCGCTTATTGAACTATTGTATTTCAATAATACTTTTTTACAATAAAAAAAGCGCCGTTTAAACAAACGGCGCCTGAAAGCAAGTGGTTCAATTATTCGGGCTTACTGTCCTGCTGCAGCGGCGCTTCCTTCGCGGTTTTTGCGGCCTCAGCTTCTATCTTCGAGGCAAATGTCCCGCTCCTTTTGGAGCTCATGACTGCGAGGGAAACACTTATAATCATCCATAAAACCGCTACGACAGTCGTGAACTTTGTCAGTATATCCCCCGCTCTGGAGCCAAAAATAGTCTGAGTTCCGCCACCCGCCCCGAAAAGTCCGGCCAAACCCTGCCCTTTTCCGGCCTGCAGTAAAACAATAATAATCAAGGCTATACATAACAAAACATGTACAGATAAAAGAAAAGTAAACATATTTATACCTCTTGGTATTTAATTAATTTTTCGAATGAATCAACTTTTAAGCTTGCTCCGCCTACAAGGCCGCCGTCTATATCTTTCTGTGACATCAGCTTTTTGATATTATCGGGTTTTATGCTTCCGCCATACTGGATACGGACAGATTCAGCAACCTCACCACCGAATAAATCAGATAAAAGTTCCCTTATATAAGAATGAACCTCCTGCGCCTGCTCCGGCGTTGCGGTTTTGCCGGTCCCTATAGCCCAAACCGGCTCATATGCAATAACCACCTTCATCATCTCTTCCTTTTTCAATCCCTGAAGAGACCCCTGAATTTGATCTTTGACAATATCTTTTGTTGTCCCCTTTTCGCGCTCTTCCAGTTTCTCGCCGACGCAAACTATAGGAGTTAAACCTGTATTTAACACCGCTTTCAGCTTTTTGTTAACCGTTTCATTAGTATCGCCAAACATTGCCCTTCTTTCGGAATGCCCGAGGATAACATACAAACATCCCGCTTCTTTTATCATTGACGGGGAAATCTCTCCCGTAAAAGCTCCTTGCTCTTCCCAGTACGCGTCCTGCGCCCCGATTTTGACATTCGAACCTTTCAGGACATCCGCCACTTTTGAAACAGCCGTGAAAGGCGGGCAGACAACAATATCAACATCGTTTATTTTTTTAACCTTTTCCCTGAGTTCAGAAACGAATTCAACAGCTTCAGAAATAGTTTTATAAAGCTTCCAGTTTCCGGCAATAATAGGCCTACGCATACCGCTAATCTCCTATAACTTCTTCCATTCAAAAAATAACATTACATGTATTGCAGAAAAACCCGAAATTCTAAATAATATCTAAATCCAAATAAAAAATCCTAAACAAAGCCTGATATTTTTTATCTTTTCTTTCGAATTTTGCATTTCGATATTCGAATTTGTTCAGTATTTCGTGCTTCGTCCTTCTAATTTTCTACTTGTCGGTCAAAGCCGCTATACCCGGCAATTCCTTCCCCTCGAGATATTCAAGTGAGGCTCCGCCGCCGGTGGATATATGTGAAATCTTATCGCTTACACCGCTTTTATTTATGGCAGAAACAGAATCTCCCCCGCCAACAATGGATATCGCATCCGATTCGGATAAAGCCCTGGCAATCGCCATTGTCCCTTTGGAGAAAGGCTCCATTTCAAAAACACCCATAGGCCCGTTCCATATAACGGTTTTAGCTTCCTTGATTTTTACGGAAAACAACTCTACCGTTTTTGGGCCTATATCAAGTCCCATCCAGCCGGCTGTTATTTTATCTTCTTCTACCACCTTTACATTCGCGTCCTCACCGAACTTATCGCCTATTACATGGTCAACAGGTAAAAGTATGCTTACGTTTCTGGCGTGGGCTTTCTTTAATATCTCGGAAACAAGATTCGGGACATTAATTTTATTTCCTTTTTTATCTTCTATAAGCTCCTCGACTCTGGAGCTTCCCACAGAGATACCCTTAACCTTCAGAAAAGTATAAGCCATGGCTCCGCCGATCAATATGGAATCCACTTTTTCTATAAGGTTTTTAATGACCTTGATTTTATCCGATACCTTTGCTCCGCCCATAATGGCGATAAAAGGTCTTTTCGGGTTTTCGACAGCCTGCCCGAGATAATCGATTTCTTTTTTAAGCAGATACCCGGCGGCACACTGTTTTATGTATTTTGTCACGCCTACCATAGAAGCATGAGCCCTGTGCGCGGTTCCGAAAGCATCATCAATATACACATCGCCCAGCGAAGCAAGTTCCCTGGCAAAAGAGTCATCGCCTTTTTCCTCGCCCGGATAGAATCTCAGGTTCTCAAGCAAAAGCACATCGCCTTCTTTCAATTGCCCGACCATCATCTGGACTCTGCTGCCGATACAGTCATTGGCAAAATTAACATTTTTATTCAGGAGTTCTGAAAGCCTCTTTGCAACAGGCTCAAGGCTGTATTCGGGATTCCCCTGTCCTTTAGGTCTTCCCAGATGAGACATAAGAATGGCTTTGCCGCCATTGTCCATAACATATTTTATGGTCGGCAAAGCAGCGCGGATTCTCGTATCATCGGTGATATCCTGTTTATCGTCAAGAGGAACGTTGAAATCAACTCTTATAAGAACCTTTTTCCCTCTGACATCCAGGTCTTCAATAAAAAGTTTAGCCATGACAAAATACCTTTTATGATTATTTAGACATCTTTTTAATCAAATCGATGCACCTATTTGAATAACCCCACTCATTATCATACCAGGAAACAACCTTAACCATGTTGCCGTTCATAACCATGGTAGACTGGGCATCGAACACGGATGAAGCGGAGTTACCTACAATATCCACCGAAACAATGGGGTCTTCTTCATATTCGAGGATGCCTTTCAGCTCGCTTTCCGCGGCTTTTTTAACGGCGGCATTAACTTCTTCTATTGTAACTTCCTTTGCTAATTCCACGGTCAGGTCAACAACCGAACCGTCTGTAACAGGAACTCTCATTGCAAAACCGTCAAGTTTCCCGTTAAGATCCGGGAGTACTTTCCCTACGGCTCTTGCAGCGCCTGTAGTAGTCGGAATTATACTTGAAGCCGCCGCGCGGGCTCTTCTCAGGTCTTTATGAGGCAGATCTAATATCCTCTGGTCATTTGTATAAGCATGTACAGTCGTCATAAGCCCTCTCTTGATGCCGAATGCCTCGTGAAGAACCTTCGCAACAGGAGCAAGACAATTCGTCGTGCAGGAAGCATTTGAAACAAAAATCTGGGCCGGTGTAAGGTCTTTATCATTTACTCCCATCACGACTATTTTTACTTTCCCCTCGGGATCTTTTTTGGGAGGGACGGTCAGCAATACTTTTTTAGCGCCGGCCGATATATGCTTCTGCAGGTCTTCCGCGCTCGCAAAAACACCTGTGGATTCCAACACTATGTCAACTTTCATATCTTTCCAGGGAAGCTGCGCGGGGTCTTTTATTTTCAATACTTTTGTTTCTTTGCCGTCCACTATAAGAGCGTCTTCTTTTACCTGGATGATTCCTTTATATTTACCATGGACAGAATCGTATTTGAGCAAATGCCCGAGTGTTTTTGAATCGGTTAAATCGTTAATAGCAACAATTTCAAAATCTTTCTCAGCCTTAAGAAGCCTGAATACCTGTCTTCCTATACGGCCGAACCCGTTAATAGCAACTTTTACAGCCATGGAGCCCTCCTTAAATTTAATATTACCGTTTTTCTACCCGGTTCAAAGTTTCACTATTTTATCTGTTCTTCCAAGTATGTCAAGGGTAAAAAGGTATTTTTAAACTAATCTATTGGCAGCCGAAAAGGGATTCGACCGACTGTTGAAGCTCTTCCCTCTGCAGATTCTCAAGGTATTTTTCTTTAGCGGAAAACGTTATACAGTTATCTTCTTTCTTAATAAGGACGTCTTCAGTGTCCCATATATAAACCGGTTTCAGAGTTCCTTCAATCTTAGGCTCTCCAAACCGGTCATTAAGGCTTCCTATAATAAATTCAAAAACATCACAGGCATAACACTTATTCAATTCATAAAACTTTATGCTTATCAATGTTATGACATAATTATCATACTTTTTAAGTTTAGTAGCATCGGCCGTGACAGAAAGGTTTCCCCAATAATACTGTTTTTCCACCATATAATAACGGTAAACACCCTGGTGGAAAGCTTTTTTCTGTATCTGCTTCCCGAATATTTTTGCAAAACTTTCGTTATGAAAACCCAGCGGAATCCGGGAAACTAAAATATAATCCTGTGAATATGCAAAACCTGAAATCAGCAGGGTGATGACCGCGGCAAAAATAAACTTTTTCATCAATAGTCTCCTTATATAAAACTTAATCTGTTTAAGCGCTGCTATCCGCGGCTGTAACAGCAAAAGTCATAACTTCTATACTCCGGGCTTCCGCCTTCTTCAGGGCAATTGCACATTCGTTCAACGTAGCTCCCGTAGTACATATATCATCAAACAAAAGGATTTTTTTTCCTTTTATTCTGCCGGCTTTTACGGTTTTAAAGACATTTTTAATATTTTTTATTCTTTTTGTCCTGGTAAGGCTTGCCTGATGGAGGGTGCTTTTTGTTTTGGCAAGAGCCTTCACAACAGGAATCCCCGTAATTTTAGAAATCATCTTTGCGAGAAATGAAGAATGATTGAACCCTCTTTTCAGTCTATCAATCATATGCATGGGCACAGGTACAATTATATCAGATGATATTGCGCTTAAAAGCCCTTTTTTATCCATTAACCCTGTAATAGCCTGCGCCGCTTCAAAATTTTTACCGTATTTAAACTGGTGTACAAGAAATCTGGTTTTTTCACACAATCTGTAAGCATGATACGTCCTGCCGCAGGAAAATTGAGTATAGCTGCATTTGACACAGAGACTGTTTGCTTCGGAATGGATTTTTCCGCATTTTACGCACCGGGCGGAATCAAAACCTGTAAATCCGCCGTAACAATCCCCGCAAATAAACCTTATATCCCCCTCATCACAGAGTTTCCCGCAAAACAAACATCTTGGAGGGAAAAAAATATCTTCTGCGGTCTTAAGCCAGGAACCCGCCGCGGACTTTATCTTCTTTGCAGAGCCGGATATATTTTTTTTGTTAAAAATACCGCCATGGCTATAAGAAAAAGACACGAAAGCAATCCTCCTTCAAAATATTCGGTTGAACCGAAAAGAGGCAAAAACCATGAATCACTGTAATGCGTCGGGACATCCAGAAAAATACTCTTGGTCTTCATAACAAAAACCCATCCGGCATGGATTCCCATCGGGAAAAACAGGCTTCCGGTTTTTATCCTCGCGTCCATAAGTATATAACTGACGGCGGCTATGCCGAACATGCCGGCAAAATGTTCCGGGAAAAATTTTTCCCCTTCAATAAAAACCGGTTTTATAAGATGCAACAGGGCAAATAGTACGGTTACAGTCCAGAAGGAAACTTTTGCCGAACTGTATTTCTTTATCTTTGAAAACAGATAGCCTCTAAAGACAAATTCTTCAAACACAGACACCGCAAGCGCAATAAAAAGAGCCTCAACCGAGCGACGCAGGAAAGAACTCCACAGGAAAGCCGGGTCGGGATATCTCAGCCGGAAAAAATAAAAAGCAGCAAGAAGAACACACAGGCTTAAAACCCCCGAAGTCAAACCGTAAAGATATTTTTTCGCCGCAAGTGAGGTATCCAGCCCGAGCTCATGTCTGCTTAATCCCGAAAATCTGCAGTCCAGCATTATAAGAATAAGAAAAGCCACCGCGGATGTCCTGGTCCATATCTTAACTACAGGAAAATCAATAAAGCTGTGCACAGCTATAGCAAGAATGAAACCGATGACCGCCGAAGTAAAGGCTTCATACAATATACTGAACCTGTTGTTAAAGTAGCCGTTCATCTTTTTTTGGAAAACTCGACCGTCTTAAACAGACTTTTTACCAGGATAACCGGCTTACCCGATCCTCTGCATTTCATCATAATATTGCCGCCTTCTTCATAAATGCATTTGCCTTTTCTCTCGTTATCTTTTACGGACAGTTTTAAAATCTCATTAAAACCGGCTTCTTCCGATTTCCCGGATTTCCTCAACCAGCCATTCTCGGAAACATATAAATCACCTTTAAGCCTATCTTTTATAAGGATGTCCTTATCACGCAATCCCAGCGCTTCTATACGTTTCTTCCTGCCGGCTGTATTATATATCACGCTGATTCTGCCGGTATCCAGATTCATTACACAAATCTCTTCCTTGATAATTCTCCCTTTTTCATCATCTACTACCTTGTCTCCCGGATTCACGATCCACATTATGCTTTCCCTCACGAAAACTATTTCCGAATCCGATATCCATATGGGAATCTTGTTGCTTGCCGAGAAAAATTTTTCTATTGTGTGTGTCGGAGGGTTCTCGCTCTTTCCGGCATAAAGCTGTTCTTCGGCCGGAACCGCCGAAACCGCAAAAAAGCACACTGCTATAAAAAATAATATTTTTACTTTCATAAGATTTTGTTCAATTCTGCTTCCAAACGGGGGTTGGTTTAGCAGGATTAATACTTATATCAATCACCGAATAACTGTCATAATCACCGGAAGTCGCTTCATCAAAAGTGGGCTTTATACACAGTATCCTCATAAACCTGCATGCAACTGAATCAAAACTTATATATTTCTGCTCGTATTTCCCTGCGCCCTTCTGCTCATAAACATCCTGCCAGTCAGATCCGTTTTCCGATACCTGGATCTTAAAATGCTGGGCAGGGTTATAATTCCATTTCAATCTTAAATTCCCCAGAATCACGCCTTCCTTAAATTCTATCTGCAGCCATTCCTCGCCGTTTGCATCTGAGAACCAGCTGGTTCTCATCCTGGGGTCTACCGCATAAACGGGTTCATGCCCTTCCCTTGTCGAAGATGCGGTAACATTTTTAACAAGTTTTTCGGAAGCATCTCTGTAAAGCCATTCTTTTTTCAGCGCGCCGCTGGCATGGGACTGGAACCTGTCGAATTTCAATTCTGTTTTCTTTTCGGTTCTTTTTCCGGGAAATTTAGGTTTGCCGGTTAATATGGGTTTTACTTCCCATATTGAATAACCCCAGACACTTGCCCTGCTGAAACAATTGACCCTGAAAAATTTGGCTTCGGGTTCGTTTTTAAGAAGCACCATTCTTCTTTCTCCCTGCCGGCCATCTTTGACCGCAGACTGTAAATCCCATGTTTTACCGTCGACAGAGGTTTCTATTGTATATTCCTTTGCGGATGCCCGTTCCCATATAATTTCCACGGCTTTTATCTTTTGCATACCCGTAAATTCAAATTCTATCCATTCATATTCGCTTCCCTGTCTTGATGCCCATCTTGTAAGGTCGTTTCCGTCGCACGCCGTTATGGCTCCATCGCTTCCGGGCCCTTCGGAAGAAGCTTTAATAGAAATAATGGGGTTCTCGGTCTGAGTTTCTTCTATGTTACACAGCAGTTTTATTTCTCTTATCGAATATTCGTCTCCGTCGGTACCTTCCTCGCAATAGATTTTTACCGTTCTTGCTTCTTTGTCATCGAAGAATATCATGCGGCTTTCATTTTTTTTGCCGTCGTCAACACAGGTGACTTCATCCCATTTTCTGCCGCCCGAAGATATGTATATCTTATATAATTTGGCGGCCTTATCACCCCAGATCAGCTGGATACCGTTGATTTTAGTTGTCTTTCCTATATCTATGGTCAGCCAGGCCGGACTCATCCCTTTTGACGACAGCCAGTAACTGTTTTCGCTGCCGTCAACAGCCGCGGTTGACGGATGTTCGGGGCATTGCGTCGAAACATCAGACACTTTAAGCGCGTAGCACTTAACACTCGCCGTAAACAATACCACCAAAAAAAGAATACAGCTTCTTTTCATCATTGAACCCCCGCCCTTTTAAAAATTTTTCCCATTTAAATTACACTAAATTCTTCTCGATGTCAAAAAAGATATTCCATATTCTTTCTGAAATAATTGACACGCCGGGCCGGATTAAATAATATAGTTACCATGGATATCATTCAGAAAAGAATACTGAAAATCATAATAGCCCTTGCAGCTGTGATTATTACGGGCACGATAGGGTTTACCGCTCTTAAAAATATTTCGGTTGAAAACGCCCTTTATCTGACAATCTGCCTTATATCAACAGTCGGCAACAGGGAAATCGGAGAAAACCCCACCGAAATATTATTTGCTATTTTTATCATTTTCACCGGAATGGGGACTTTGTTATACGGAGTATCAAATACAACTGCCTTTATTCTTGAAGGGCAATTAAATAATATTTTAAGGAGAAAGAAGATGAATAAAAATATATCTAAATTAAACGATCATTTTATTATATGCGGCGCGGGCAAAACCGGCTTATCGGTTATTGAAGAATTCTACAAAACAAGAAATCCGTTTGTGATAATCGAGAAAGAAGAAGAAGCCCTGAATCAGATACCGTATAAAGATAACCTCCTTTTCGTGATAGGAGACTCCACGCAGGATGAGATACTTGAACTTGCCGGCATAAAAAACGCAAAAGGGCTGATATCGACATTGAACGACGATACAAGCAACCTTTTTGTCGTATTTACCGCAAGAAGCCTTAATTCCAATCTCAGGATTATTTCAAAAGCGGTTGATGAAGACTCTGAAAGAAAGCTTCTCAAAGCAGGCGCTAATGCCACGGTTTCTCCCAACAGGATAGGAGGTATGCGCCTTGCCTCCGTCGCTCTCCGGCCTGTCGTTGTCTCATTTCTTGACACCATGCTGAAACAAGCCGATCTGAGCCTGAGAATGGAGAGCGTTACAATCTCCGAAAACTCCTCTCTCATCAGGAAAACTCTGGGGGAAGCGGAGATAGCAAAGAAAACAGGTCTTATTGTTGTTGCGGTCGAACAGGCCGAAACTAAAAATTACATATATAATCCCCGCGCCGAACTTATGCTGAACGCCGGAGATTCGCTGATAATGATGGGAAACATGGAACAACTTGAAAAACTCAGGAAACTCGTGGAATAAGACCTAAAGCTTTTTCTTCAGATAATCCCCCGTGTAAGATTCCGGATTTAAAGCTACTTCCTCAGGAGTGCCTTCGCAGACGACGAACCCGCCTTTGTCGCCGCCTTCAGGGCCGAGATCGATAATATAATCAGCTGTTTTGATGACATCTACATTGTGTTCTATGACAAGCACCGTGTTGCCCAGTGATACCAGGCGGTGCAGAACATCAAGAAGCATATTTATATCGTCAAAGTGCAGTCCGGTTGTAGGTTCATCCAGGATGTACAATGTCTTGCCTGTTGCCTTCTTCGCCAGTTCCGAAGCTAATTTGACTCTCTGCGCTTCCCCTCCGGACAGTGTGGTCGCGGACTGCCCGAGATGGACATAACCAAGCCCGACATCTTTCAATGTCTGAAGTTTTTCCCTTATCTTAGGCACATTTTTAAAATGCTCCAGCATTTCGTTAACCGTTGAATCCAGAACTTCCGCGATATTCAAACCTTTATACCTGATATCAAGCGTATCCCTGTTGTAACGTTTTCCTTTGCAGGTTTCGCATTCTACATAGATATCCGGCAGAAAATGCATTTCGATTTTTAAAATTCCGTCTCCCCTGCAGGATTCGCATCGGCCTCCTTTGACGTTAAAGCTGAACCTTCCCGGCATATAGCCTCTTTGCCTCGCCTCAGGTATTTTTGAAAATAAATCTCTTATATGCCCGAAAACACCCGTGTATGTAGCGGGATTGGAACGCGGTGTTCTGCCTATAGGCGACTGGTCGATAAGTATCACTTTGTCAACATTCGAAACACCGTCTATCCGGGAATAAGCACCGGGTTTTTCCTTGGAACCGTAAATTTTCTGAAACAGCGCCTTTCTCAGGATTTCATCCACAAGGGTGCTTTTCCCCGACCCCGATACACCCGTAACACAGCAGAACCTGCCAAGAGGTATCTTTACATCGATATTTTTAAGATTATTCTCCCTGGCTCCGAAAACCTTCAAAAATTTATTCTTCGAACCCACCGGCCTTCTTTCCCTGAGCGAAATCTTTTTTTCCCCCGAAAGATACGCCGCCGTTATTGAATTTTTATTTTTGAGCAGGCCGTCCAGTTCTCCGGCATATACAAGATACCCTCCCTTTTTCCCAGCGCCGGGACCCAGATCTATAATAAAATCACCCGAACTTATAATTTCTTCATCGTGTTCCACAACAATCACGGTATTACCCATATCCCTCAGGTTTTTTAGTGTATTCAGAAGTTTTATGTTATCCTTCTGGTGCAAACCTATACTCGGTTCATCAAGTATGTAGAGAACCCCGACAAGTCCCGATCCTATCTGTGTTGCCAGTCTTATCCTCTGGGCTTCTCCGCCGGAAAGGGTCGCGCTTTTTCTGTCTAGCGTCAGATATCCAAGTCCCACATTTTCCAGGAAGACCAGCCTCATCCCGACTTCTTTAATCAATTCACCCGCAACTTTAAATTTGCCTGCGGAAAAATTTATATCGTTTATGAATTCCCGCGCCTCCGAAACAGGCATTCTTGTAAAATCATAAATGGATTTACTTTCTATTCTCACGGCAACGCTTTCCTGTTTCAGCCTGGAACCTTTACAGAGTTCGCAGTCTTCTTCTCCCATAAATCTCTGGAGATATTCCTTTACCCCCTCACTGTCCGTTTCCCGGAACCTTCTTTCAAGATTCGGGATAACACCTTCAAAAGGTTTACTGAAATGCCTGACCGCGCCTCTTCTCCAGAACGAAAAAGAAACATCTTCTTTGCCGGAGCCGTATAATATTATTTTCTGCTGTTTCCCGGACAGCTCCTTCCACGGCTTGTCCATATCAATGGAAAAATGCTTGCACACCCCCCTTAAAATCCTTTTATAATAAATCAGCAATGATTTTCCGCCTCTTTTCCAGGGAGCAATCGCCCACTTTTCAATCGATTTATCGGTATCAGGCACAACAGACTCTTTCGAAAAACTCAGTTTATGCCCAAGCCCATGACAGGAAGGACAGGCCCCGTAAGGGCTGTTAAACGAAAACATCCTGGGGCTTATTTCACCGTAGCTTATTCCGCAGTAGGGGCAGCTGTTTTCCTCGCTATAAAAGATATCTTCCGTCTTATTATTCCTGCCGCGCTGTATAATTATCTTGCCTTTGCCGGTCTTAAGAGCCGTTTCGACGGAATCGCTTACTCTTTTTGATATTCCGCTCTTGATTTTAAACCTGTCAACGACGGCGGCTATACTGTG
>DJVC01000081.1 GCA_002440765.1 bacterium UBP3_UBA6266
GAAAGCCTGTTCAGGGGTGATAAGAGAGAATTTCTGAAAGATTTTAAAAATCTCAGCGGCCGTTCGAAAGAAGAGAAATTAAAATATCTTGTTTCCGGAAATCCGGATGCCACAGTCCGCAGCACCGGAAAAGCTGAAAATTTTGTATGGCTGAAAACATTTAAAGATAAACAGGGGTTGATACCGTTTATTGCAAACATCAGGAAGCTGTGGATTCCCTTAATCCCTCTTTTTGCCACGGTGTTTGCCGTCGGCATTGCAACCGGTCTTAATAAAAATATATTTATTACCCAGTCAAGCCGGTTTGCATCTCTGCTGGCGGAGATGTTTGCTCCTGTGATGGAAGTTCCGGTTTCCGTCATAGTTTTCTTTCTTGATATATCTTTGTGCGCATTGCTGGGTGTTTTTCTCAGCCTGTTGCTGCTGCAGACAACATTGGGAGGCAGGTTCCCGGATGACAGAAACCTGTCCCGCTCCGGCTCCGGAGAGGCGGTCAGGAAATTCAAGGTCTTATATGTATTTTCGGTATATATATGGAGTGTTTTCAGCATATTCGTAATAAGGTGGACGGCATTTGTAATCCAGAAAACGAGTTTCCGGCATACAGGATGGGAGATCTTTATCGATGGCGGGGCAGCTCTCCTGACAGTGTTATTTGTATTGGCAAGTTTCCAGTCTTTATTCTATGTGGTTATTTCGTTTTTTGCATATTTGCAGGGCAAGAGGGAGGGCGTAGGGCAGGTGGTCCACTGGAGCCAGATACAAATAAAATTTGAAGAAGCGGGAAAAAGATTTGGAAAAATAATGGGAATTAAAGCCGGCTTAAACGATAAATACGGATGGCAGTATTATTGGAATTACTTTGTAAATGATATGTTTGGAAATTACAAGATAAGCAAAACAGAGAGAGATAACCTCTTGCTTGGCGAAAAAAATGTTTCCGGAGCCGGTTTTGAAAAACCCGTAAATGATGAAGCCGGCGACAGGATGAAACGGATTATTAACAGCTGGCTTATGGATATGCCGAAGAACCTGCCGTGGGAAGAGTTCCCTGTTTTGACCGTGCTCATTACGGCTTTTAATGAGCCTGTCAGTATATTATACGAAGAACTCGGCGTGGTTGAAAAAGGGGCCGGTGAAACAAGGCTTAACCACCTGATTGACCGCTATGGCAAAGACTGGAATGAATTCGTTGACAGGATTGATGAAAAAGAGCTGAGGAATATAATATCAAAAGAAGAATTAAAGACCGTTTCCGGATTCCAGAAATTGCCCGACAACATCCCCGGCGCCCTTAAAGAGAGGATAAGGATATGGGCTACGCTTATGGCCCAGCCTATAGAAAGGACAGTAATCGAAACAGCCAAAATAAGGGATGCTTTTAAAATTAGCGCGCAGATCGCGTTTCCAGAAATTGCGCCTTTCGAAATAGACAGGCTTGTGGATGATAAACTTCAGATACTTCTTAATTATGAAGGCTATCACAAGTCTGTTACAAGAGATGAGGACAGGGTGTCCCTGAGAAAACTTATGGGCAATTACCGGCATCTTGAAGTTTACTGGGGGCCCGTCGAAGGCTCCGATTATGTATCCGGTACGGGACGGGATATTGTTGAGTATTTGAAAAATTCCGATTGCGGTCTCCATAAATATAATCCGGAGAAAGATGTAATAGAACTTATAGAAACAGCTCCTTATACGGTTCCTCCGAAAAAGGGGAAACCCACAGGTTCAAGTCAGTCCCTGTCCTTTGTAAAAGGGGATTTTATACTTTTCTTTGACGCTAATGCTTCCGTGAGGATTGAGGAGGCTGTGAAAATCCCGCTTGCGTTTGCCGAATTTAAAAATGACGAATCGCTGAGCGAAGTCCTGTTTTCCGAATACATATATACAAAAGATTATTCATGGGTCGGGCAGGCCATAGGGTTTAACGACGAAACATTTACCACTGTTACGCAGAGGGCCATGAATATATTCCATGCCTGCGGTTTCTACGGGCACAGCGCCGTTATAAAGACAGAGGCGATAACCTGTTCGGGAGGGTTTACTCAGGATTATATTTCCGAGGATATCCTACTGGCCGTTCTGACATGGCTTAAAGGCCTCAGGACAACACACAGGCAGTACATATATTTCGGCAAAGGAAGAGAGATATCATTTTATTCGACACTCAGTCCTTTTGCGAAATGGGCGGCCGGGGCTTCCGAAGTGGGGCTGGGCCGTATTATGGAGGATATCATGTCTTCTTCCAGAATACATTTTGCGCAGAAATTCATGCTTATGTTCGGTTTTTCATTTTATTATCATTTGCCTCTTGTGCTGGTGATAAATTTTATTTATATGTGGTTTATGGTTTGCTGGGGTGTGAACGCGTTTATGAGCGTTCCTTTCCCTTTTATTTTTGTGATACTGGGCTTGCTGTTCAACCAGTCGATTACAAGCATGGGCCTTGTATACCTGATAGAAAGATTCGGAGTAACGGGTATGCCGGGGGAATATCTTAAACTTGTAGCCAAAAATTTCTTCCTTTATACAGCGGCGATACCGAGTTACGCTCTTGGTTTTATAAAGGGTTTGAGAGGGAAGTTCAAGCCCTCCATAAGCAGTAAAGGCTGGAACCTCGGTCATCTTTCGTTCAGGGATATTTGGGGAGAAGACAGGATTTACTTCAATATTATTTTTGCCACCACACTGATAGGCGTTCCCCTGCTGTTTGTGCTTGTCTCATTGGAAAGCCTGCCTTTCTGGGTAAGCCCTTTTATAGCCCTGTTTCCTCTCGCGGCGGTTTTAATGCTTTATTATCTGGGGAAATTCGGCGCCTGGGCGGGAGTAGGTTTTTTAAAAGTGCTCAGGGATGATATCGTTCCGGAAGGGGATTTTTCCAGAGTTTCGGCAGTCAAGATTCAGATGATATTTTCCATAGGGCTCACGGCATTTATAGGTGTGGGATTTGTTCTGTGGGGCGTGGTCTTCTCTTCTTTTGCCAGCAAACTGCTGTTTGCTTTATCATTGATATATCTTACCCNNACCCGCCGGTATCTTATATTTTTGTTCCTATGCTTGCCCATTCCCAGCCTTTTGCCATATTTAAGGAAGTTACCGAATCCAGGCTGTGGAATCTGCTGTTGATTCCGCTTGTTTATCTCGGCACCGTTATGACTTTTATATTGATAAGGGTAAACATAATAAGGCTCGACCTGGAAGTGACGGTATATCTTTTGCTTGCGGTGTCTTTTCTTGCCGGCTGGTTTTTGCTGAAAAGGAAACTGAGCGGATACAGCTCCCTTAACAGGTGGCTTAAAGACAATTTCGCTGATTATAAGAACAGAAAAGTCATTTACCGGTCCGCGGTTCAGGATGATATCTACTTTAAGCATCAGGAATTGCTGGGGCTGCCCAGGGAAAAGGGGTATGAAAAAGCGATTTATATTCTGAAAATAGTACTCCTGACCGGGATTCCCCTCGTTTTCTTCCTCGATATTATTTCGGAACTTGGCAGGGGGTATTACAGGCAATGGTTCTGGTATGTCATAGAAGTCATGATATTCACCTGTTTTTTCCTTAATTTGAAGAGCACGGAAAAAGATCGGAACCTGTTAAAGGATTTAATAGGTGCAATTACGTTTGCGGATATAGATAAAATAGGAACCGACATTTCGTATAAGGATATTGTCTGGAACAGGCTCCCTGAAAGATACAAGGAAACTTTGATGCAGTCGTATAAAAATTCCGAGACGGCGAAAATATCATTTGCGGATTTCATGAAATATTTAAAAGAGTCTGCGGGTGCCGTAAATTAATTTTTCAGGGTGGAAAACGGCTTTCCCCGGCGGTAAGATTAACTGCTGTTTGTTTCTTCGATGTATTCGTGGTATACAAGCCAGTCGTCCGCAATTTTCCTCATCATCCAGTACAGGCTGCTTAAGTCGGCCCCTATTTCGCATTCAAACTCAATATTCCTGCGTCCGCTCTTGAACCGCGCGAACAGGTAGTTACTCATATCCCTTCTTAAAAAGTTACAACTTTTTAACGAATAAAACAGGGAATCGTGGGCTTTTGAATAGTTCATCAGCCTTATATAATCGCAATTGACGAACAGACAATTCTCATAATCTCCCGAAAGAGTCACTGTGTCACAGTCGAGAAATACGCAGTTTTTCACCTTTCCGAGCGCCTGTATTTTTTTTGATCTTATGAAACAGTTTGAATTACCGTTTTTGGGAACATAGCTTTCTTTTATAAGTTTCCAGAAAAGTTTTGCGTATGACTCTATGCTTGAAGACCAGTCATCCCAGTATCCTTTCGCGACGGCAGCCCCAACGCTTATGTTATATTTCTCCAGGCATTTTTTCATGGCAAGCTGGCAGTGGGAAAGTTTTCTGGGGTTTAGTGTCAATGCCTCGCATACAAGCTTGTTAAATGCCCATTCGGAATTGTTGAGGTCGTTTATAAGCTCGGAGTTTTCTCTTTTGGAGCGGAAAAGGTCCACCGCTTTTTCGAGCTTGTTCAAATCCTCGATTGTTGTATAAAGCTGGAAAGTATTGGCCAGGGTTGTCGTATTAGTGAATTTAGGTATCTTTCTCGCGTCGCTTTCTTTTTCGGTAAAACGGGCGATTTCCTTGTTTTTGTCCAGCTTTATTACGCCCAGGGAATTAATTGCCCTTTTGACCGGGACAGGCGCGACAAGCATGGAAAAGGAATGATTCCTCAGGGATTTTTCCAGCGCTTTTATGTCAACTTCGGTGTAGTTGAAATATTGGTCGATAGGCATGATTATGACCGAATTTTTTATAAGGGGAAGGCTGTTTGCTATGCATAAGAAGTTTAGTTTGATTGATTTTCCTATGGGAAACCTTATGGTTGATTTAAGGGGAAACCCGGCTTCGTATGAAAGAGGGAACATTCTGGTAGCCAGTCCCGCGTCATGGATAAATATGATGCAATCGTAAGACGATATCTTTTTTTTCGCCGTTCTCTCCATAAGGCGGGAATACGCGGTCAGGTAACCGACAAGATTTCCCCGGATGCCTGCGGGTTCGAGAAGTTGGAGCGCATCGACCTTTATTTTTTTGTGGTAACGGCCGGCAAGCGCTTTTTCCAGAGACGATATATCTTCTTCGAAACGGATTTTTTTATATGAATTGAATACAATCAGGCATTTGCTGGCCGGTTTATAGTTCAAAGATGCCTCCTTTACGATATATTTAAAAAACTGGACAAACGATTATTGCCTGTCTTGTATTAAAAATCAAGAAATTTGTGTTGTAACTGCGGATATGCTTGCGAGAAACACGATATAGGAGGGTAGCCCCAACCGCATAATTATCTTGAGATTTTTATTATTATCTCTTGACAACCCCGGTTTTTTCATTATAATGAGAATACCAGTAACATACCAGTATTATTAACTGAACACAAAATTCTAGGACGGGGGTGATTCGAATGAGGTTAGCAGTGATGTTTTTTATTTGCGCGTTGATGTTGATTATGATACCGGCAGTTGCTTCAGCCAATATGCTTGTTGATTCTGATTTTGAGGGATCCGGCGCCGGTTCGTGGATTGAAGATTTGTGGGGCGGGCCATGGGTAAATGATTTTGATGATACAGTTAATGCGCGCAGCGGAGAAAGCCTTTATCAGACCGTTAACGGTTCAAACGATCCTAATAACTGGGAAAAAGCGGAAGCGAAGCAAATCATATCAATTAATCCCGGAGATGTAATCGGGGGCGGAGCGTGGTTAAAGTATGACAATCTCAGCCAGGTCGAAGCAAAAATAGAATGCAAATGGCTTGATGCGGCTTATAACGAAATAAGCGGAGGTATCGGGACCAGCGTGACCACAGGTACAGGCGATTGGGAATATCAGGATCTTAATTCCTGGTCAGTTAGCGACAGGACGGCGCCTTCAGGCGCTTCTTATGTGGATTTCAGGTTGTTCCTTCTTGCTCCCGGAACAGCGGATACGGCTACCGGAGAAATCTGGTGGGATGACGCTGATTTTGGAGTCGTGCCGGAGCCCGCAAGTATGGTTCTTCTGGCAGGCGGACTTATTGGTTTGGTTGTATTCAGAATGAAAAAATGAGAAGGGCAATTTATCCGGAGGGTTTTTCAGAATAAATTTTTTTTGAAAAACCCTCCTCCCTGCGATGCGCGTCCGTCAATACAGTCAAGGCTGTTTCCGCCTGCTCCTTTCTGAATCCCGCCTGTTTATTCGGTTTCGACTCCGATGGGCGTAAGTATATTTTTCCACTCTCTTCTTGACAAAAAATGAAATCCGGCGTATATTAATACCAGTATCTAACCGGTATTTATAAAAACCATAATCAATTAAGGAGGCAGTTATGAGCACAGAAAACAGGTTAATTGTTTTTTTTGCTGTGATCTTAATTAGTATTCCTTCAGTATTATTTGCGGGGGATAATATTTTAGGAGATGGAGGATTTGAGAATTCTCCGCATAAGCCGGGGCATGGATGGAAAGATTATGGTCCGGGCACCAGAGATTTTGACAATATGGAACAGGTTTATTCAGGGGAACAATCATGCAGGATAACGCTTAGCGATGCTTCGGAACGATGGAACAGTGAAATTATATTCCAGGAGGACATCCCCGACATTCAGGGAGATGACAAATTTGAAGCTTCCGCGCATGTATTCCTTTCAGAATCTAATGCGCTTTCTAAAAACGTGGAAGTTTACCTTGAGATTATTTTTTATGACGGCGAGGGCAAAGATTCGGCGAATGAACTGGGTAAATTTCAGTCAGGCAAATGCACTGCCGCAACCAGAAAGGGTGAGTGGACAAATCTGCGCATCAAGGGTAGGTCTCCGGCCACCTCTAAAAACTGCAAACTTCAACTTGTTGTCCTGCCGTTGCCTTATCTGGATGACAACAGTAAATCGAATGAAAAATATTCGGGGACAATTTATTTTGATGACGTTAATTTTATTAAAGTGAAATGAGATCGTCATTGCGCAAAAACGGCTGTGATTGTGAACAATAATTAAATTTATGTTGAATTGGCGGTTGGCTTTTGATAAAGCATATGAAGTTTATATGTGTTCGGGTATGACAGATTTTGAGGTCTAATATATTAAGTTGCCGGTGGCGAAGAGGGGCGATATTTTCCGGGATTCAGTTTCCCGGGATATGGGATTTTCGATTGATAATCAATTGAAACAATGCGGAGGAAGTTTATGGTTGAATCAAAAGATATTCGTCTCCAGAACGGGCAATTTATGCTCGATGAGAAACCCCTGTTTATCCTTTCAGGCGAAATCCATTATTTCAGGTCGCCTTATAAAATATGGAAAACCTATCTGAAAAAAGCTAAAGAGGCAGGTCTTAATACGGTTTCTACATATATCCCGTGGCGCTGGCATGAATACAAAGAAGGCAAATTTGATTTTACAGGGAAAACAAAGAGGGAAAGGGATCTGCTGTCTTTCCTGAAAATGGCAGAAAGCGAGGGCTTATATCTATTTTTGCGGCCTGGACCTGTTTGCCACGGGGAAATCGTAGACGACGGACTTCCCGGATGGCTGATTGATAAATACCCGCAAATCCGGATGAAAGATCCGGATGGTTCCTATATCGGAAGGAATTTTATTTCTTTTCCCAGCCCTGTTTACCGGAAACTTGTTTCCATATGGTATTCAGAAATAATGCCTGTTATCGAATCCCGCCAGGTAACAAAAGGCGGTAATGTTATTATGATTCAGCTTGATAATGAAATAAGCATGATTAACTGGATTACCAAACAGATAGACTACAGTGAAGCCGCGAAAAACGGTTACAGGGATTTTTTAAAGGAAAGATATGCGGATATTAAAAACCTAAACGATCATTATAAGACAAAATATAGAGATTTTTCAGAAATAGAGCCCCGTGTCTATAATGAAAACTCATTTCCGGATGCAACCTACTGGGACTGGGCTGATTATTGGAGGGAGTACTTCTCTGATTATTTTAAGTTTTTAGCCGGAACAGCCAGGTCGCTCGGGATAGAAGTTCCGCTGGTAGCCAACATTGCCCACTATATAGATTATTATGTATACGGCAGGGGAATATGCAGCCCTATGACTTCTTCCATGTTCAAGAGATTTCCCGAAAAGGTCAATAACATGGTTATGGGTGGGGCTTATCAAATGAGGCGCCTTGATTATGAAAATTTCCATGATGTTGCGGTAACGTCAGAAGTTGTTAAAATGATCTCCGATAAAAATTCCCCTGTTATTTGCGCGGAGTTGCAAACCGGCATTATGTTTGACAAACCGGTGCTGTATCCTTCGGATGTGGATTTGAATATCTTTACATCATGCGCCAATGGGCTTAACGGATTAAACTGCTATATGTTTGCTTCGGGTAAAAATCCGCACGGTATGGGAGGTCTCGGCACTTATCACGACTGGCAGGCGCCTGTTTCACTGGACGGCAGTACGAAACCCCATTATGAACCGATAAAAAAATGGGGCGGGGTATTTAAAATTTTCGGAAGCGAACTTGCTTCCTCAAAAAAAATCAACAGCGTGACGGTTGGATTTTATATGCCGTATTATATGACTGAGTATCTTAAGGGCAAATTTGAGACGGATGTGGAAGCTAAAAGAAATCAGCTTTTCTTTGACGGCGTATGCCGCCTTCTTGAATTGGGCGGCCACAATTTTAAAATGGTAAACATCAGGGAAGAAACCCTTGAAAATAAAGGTCCTCTTATTGTTTTTTCTCTTGATTTTATGGATGAAGACACTCAAAGGAAAATTTATGAATTTATTAAAGGCGGAGGAAGTCTTATCATAGGGCCGGACATACCTGTTAAAGATTTACAGGGCGGCAAATGTTCTTATTTGGCGGATAAATTGGGACTTAAACCTGCGCCCAGCTCTGAAAGGTTTTTTACGCGCGGCGGGGATAAGATGCTGTCCGCGCTTAGTTTGAAAACATTTGAAAAAATCGGCGGGAATGCGATTTTCAGAACCGAAAAAGGAAATATATGCGCTTTGTCCCAAAAACACGGGAAGGGCACTGTGATTGCTTACAGCTTCGGATTAACCCATATTTATGACTACCACATAGATGTGATGGACATATTTCTTAAAGATGCGGGTGTTAATCCCCTTATAGAAAGCACAAACAGAAAAATCCAGACTGCTTTGAGGAAGGGGGCCGGCGCGGCATTTTTATTTGTCGCGAATTACCACCAACTTGATGAAGAAGTATCGTTATGTGTCAAAGATATTAAAGGGAAAGAAATTAAAATTCCTGAAAAGGGCTCTTTCATAATTCCTTCAAGAACCTGCAGGATTCTTCCGTTGGGCTTTCCCGTTACTGAGAATATCAGGATAATAAAAACAACAACCCAGATTCTTGATGTCATACGGGAGAAAAAACACGTGAAATTGAAGCTCGGCGTTACGCCCTGCGCAAATGAAGAGATTTGTCTTGAAATAAAAAACTTTAAGTATATGCTTATAGACGGGAAGAAAGCAAAGCCGTTTAGAAAATGCGGTTATTATTTTTGCGCGGTCAAATCGGAAACACCCTCGATTATTGTTGAACTGTCTATTGGCTCTTGATGTGTGGGCAGATTAGGTTAAAATGGTTTTATGATATATTTTGAATCTTTGAAAAAAGGTTAAAAGATGGGAAAAATTGACAAAAGCAGGAAACATTTTTTACATCAACAGTTTCTGGATATCATTAAACAGGAAATAAAGAAAGGTCTATATAAGCCTCTGGAGCTTATACCTTCCGAGAGAAATCTGGTTGGAAAATATGATATCAGCCGTTCAACGGTGAGAAGAGCGATATCGCAACTGATTTCCGAGGGATGGCTTTATTCCGTTCCCGGAACCGGCACCTTTGTTTCCAAAGACCTCCCGATGGAGAAAAGGCAAAGAAGTAAGAGTGTAGCCTGTATATTGAAAGTCGCCCAGTCTCCGCTCGACAGCCCCTATTATTCGAAAATTTTTAAGAGCATGCAGGAAGAAGCTGCCCGTATCGGTTACCATCTTTCTTTTTACTCTTTTGTTCACGATTCCGAAGCGGATATCTTAAAGGAAATAAGAAAACGGAACCTTGACGGAGTTGTGATTATAGGGTTTATGGGCAGAAAAGTTATCTCTGATGTTTATAACAGCAAAATACCGTTTATCTTGATAGATAATCGGCTGAACAAAGAGGGGGTTACATCGATAGTGCCCGGAAACAGGAATGGAGCCTTCGAAGCGACTAGGTATCTTGTTGGCCTGGGTCATAAGACAATATTCTTTATGGGGGGCACCAAAAAAGACCATGCTGTTATGGAAAGATTTAGCGGTTATCTTGCCGCCCTTAAAGAAGCAGGGTTAGATTATAGGGACGAATATTATATAAAAAGCCATTACAGGGTTGGCGACGGATTTAATTCCATGAGCAAGGTTTTACAATCAAAGAATGTGCCGTCGGCAATACTGTGTGTCAACGATGAATCAGCCATAGGCGCCTTAAAGGCTATTCAGGAAGCTGAACTTAAAGTGCCCGACGATATATCAATAGTCGGTTTTGACGATATAGACTGGGCTGCGCATACCAATCCGCCGCTTACAACGGTAAAGGTCCAGAAAGAGAAAATGGGAAGAATGGCCATTGATTTTTTAATCAGGCAGATAGAAAACAAAGAATTTTTAGGAGCAGAAGTAGTTGTCCCGACGGAGTTGATTATTCGCTCATCATGTGCTAAGCCGTCTTCGCCCCGAAGCCAATAATAGATGACAAATGCGGCTAATGAAAGAAATTATCCGCCGGTTGACAAAGCGGGATTTTTAGTGTATATAATAACCAGTAACATACCGGTAAGTATATTTGTGGTGAAGGAGTGGGGAAAATGATTAAAAAACGTTTTGTAATGAATAAAATATTAAAACAGGTTTTTATAGCATTGGTATCAGTATATTTAAGCTTGTCCTGTGCGCGGGCAGTTTCTGTTCAGGAAGAAGGATGGAGAAGCAAAAAATTTTTTAAAATTGAATATATTAAAAACAGGCCTGTTTTCATATCTCCTGACGGCAAACCGTTCTTTGCGGTTTCCATGGTTTATGCTTATGGCCCTGAAGCAGGGCCGAATAAGGGGAATATGACGGCGGAAAAAGTGCTTAAAGAACTGGAAGTAATGAAAAGCCATGGATTTAACACGGTCGATCTTTACGGGGACCTGTTCCTTAGAGAAATGCTGGAATGGTGTGAAAAAAATGAGATGGGCATATATTTCAGGACAAGTTATACCAATCTGGATGATTTCCCGAACGAGCTCAGGAATTTTCCCGATTTCATGGATTCGGAGTTCAGGGAAAAAACAAAAGAATATTATACCGATTTTCTTGCATTGATTAAGGATTACAGGTGCGTTCTTGCTGTTGACATGGACCAGAGATGGCTTTTTGATATCAGCTGGACGGGCGATAAAAGGTTTGATATCCCGAAACTCGGGCCCGAGGGAGTTAGTTATCTGCCGATCTGGCTTGAGAAAAGATATAAAGATATAAAAGCGCTTAATAAACTCTGGAAAAAGAAATATGCCGATTTTCCCGACATATTAAACGACACTGAAATAATAAAAGATGGAGCGGTAGAACCGCTTGATAACCATCCGTGGAGAGTGGATTTGGTCGAATATACAAACTGGACAGTGAATGATTTTTTGCTTGAACTTACCGGGTATATGAGGTTGTTGGATCCCAACCATATGATTACGTATACGACAGAACTGCCGGAACCCATACCTTTTCCCCTGTCTACAAAAGAAAACTCCGGCATCGACTTCATCTCTCCCGTCCATTATAACTGCGATTCGGATTTTAACAGGGATTGGGTGGCTAACGGTGAAATGTTTTTTATGACTAAATTCCATTATGACCTTCAAACCCTCCCTGTTTATATAAATGAAACGGGTTTTAGAACAAGTCCTCTTTCGTCAAACCCTCCCCTTATGAGCTATGCCAGCGCGAAGCCCGGCGATGAAAAGCATGTAGCGGAATTGTATCTGGAGCAAACGGCATTAATGAATACATATCCATGGCTTTTAGGTTGGGCGTGGTTTAAATGGTATGATAAATTGTACGAAGGGGATTTCGGTTATATAAGGGATGACGGTTCGCTCAAACCTGTTTCAGAGCTGGGCAAGGTTGTTAATGCTGAGCTTCCGGTTAATATGAACGCCGAACCGGATCCTGATATATATATATATTACCCGCAATATGTCCAGGCGAGTGAAGAACCGGCCCACCCCCAGATGAGAACGCTTGTGCTCCTGCTCGAAAACGATTTTTTCGAGGCTTTTTATAAGATGTTGGAGGAAATTAAACCTTTTATTTCAGAACCTTCTGAGGAAATGCTCAGAAAAAAGTTTTTTAAGGTCCTTCCTGATATATTTAAGAAAAAATGGAAGCCGTTTAAATTCATATCTGTTTTACCGGAGGATGACAAACCCGTAATTCTTTTGGGTAGCATTTTAAAGCAGCTTTCAGATGAAGACAGGAAAATTCTGAGACATAAAAAAACAATAACGTTTGGGCCTGTAGGGATAACAGACGAAAGATATAACGCAAGAAAGCCTTTTTACGCGGAACTGGCAGGGCTGAAACAGGGACGGAAAAAAACAGTTTTCTATCCTATGGATTTAAAGAAATATTTTAATAATAAAGCTTTTTCTTCCAAAAAAAGGATTGTAAAAGCCGATTTTGACGGGGAAGGAAATTCGATTAGCAGCACTGGTTTTCCCGGTTTCAATAAGGGTCTTGAATTATGCGAAGATAATGTGAAATTTATTCTTTCTGAAAGAAACGGTAACGACAATATAAAATGCGAAAATCAGAAGATTGCGGTTCAGCCCGGTTCCTATACCTCCGCAAATTTTCTCATGGCATCTGTAAGAGGCGATGCAGTTGCGAAAGCCGAATTGCTTTATGAAGAAGGATACAAAGAAGGAATCAATTTCGGACCTGCTGTTTCCGATTGGACCACCCCTCCTTTTTTTGCGGAAGAAGGACTTGTTTTGACCATGGAAAACAAGTATGGGAAAAATGGTGAGGATGTGTATCTTTCGGTTGTTAAAATCCCGTTGTCGCCCGCGAAAAATTTAAAATCCATTATTCTTCCGGATGCTCCAAGAGTGCATGTATTTGCCGTTAGCCTTGGCAAAAATGAAGATTCGAAAGCGATTTTCTGCGATGTTATCATGGGGGAAGAGAAAATATCTGGCAGGACTGAATGGATAGCAACTGTTAATAAAGGCAGTTATATGACTCTTGCAACATTTGGGAATGGCGCTCCCGCGGTTATTCAGTCAAAAGATAAAAGGCATGTTGCGTTTTTGTTCGACGCATTAACCTGGAGAGGAATCAAAGACGAAATCAGCAGAGATCTGAAAAGCCTTTCCATTATGCTGGATAATTCCATGGAGTTGCTTGTGGGGGGAGACTAAAAATGAAAATACTAACTTATCTCATATTGGTTTTAGGAATTATTCGCGGTTCCTGTTCGGAGGCTTCGTATGTCAGAAATTGGCTGATTTGCGGGCCCTTTACAGGATTCAGACTGGAAGACAAAATAGTTGAGAACGAAGCAGATATTTCTCCTTCATCCGGGGATATGCTGTCGGGAAAAGCGTGGAAAGAATTCCATTCGGTAGAAGACATTATTAATTTTGAAGAGCCTGTTGCTTTTGGAGCGGAAGATGAAGCTGTTGCATATGCTTATTGTGAGATAAGTTCTGACGAAGAGAGGACTGTTCTGTTGAATATCGGAAGCGACGACGGCATTAAAATATGGGTTAACGGCGAAAATGTTGTTGATAATAATATAGCCCGCGGCCTCAGAGAACAGGATGTCGTTACCGCCCGGCTTAAAAAAGGGAAAAACCGGTTTCTGGCAAAGGTTAGCGACAATTATGGAGGATGGGGGTTCTACTGTAATATATCCGGTAAAAACGGAGAAGAAATAGAAAGCCTGGAATTTGTTCCGAAAGGTTTGCCGCTGGAGCGCGCAATTACGGAAACAATCGAAGTAACCTCCGTACAGAATAATGACAGGGAAAGGTTTAGCCCTTTATATGTTATAGACGATGATTTAAACACCCGCTGGAGCAGTTCTCATTCTGATCCCCAGAAGATCACGCTTGGTTTCAAGGAAACAGAAAGTATAAAAAGGATAGACCTGTTGTGGGAAAACGCTTACGCGAAAAGTTATAGTATAAATATGTCTATAGACGGAAAAACATGGAAGGAAATTTATTCAACGGATTCAGGAACGGGAGGGCATGAAATAATTTTACTGGAAAAAGAAACGGCAGCCAGTTTTTTGATGCTGAACGGCATTGAGAAAGGAACTGAATGGGGTTATTCATTGTTTGAGTTAAAGGTGTTCAGCTTTAAAAAAACAGAGAAGAAGATCCCTTATAAGGATTCTATCGGATTGGCAAGGATTGTCTGGCCGGAACCTCTGGAAGTGAAAAAAGTGACAGTTTCAACAACACAGCCTCCATTTGTTGAAAAAGACGAATTTTTTGATAAAGCATTCATCTGTGATAATAATATGGAAACAAGATGGGGCAGCGAGCATGCGGATCCCCAGTGGATACAATTAGATTTCGGCAAAGAAGTGAAAATTAAGGTTATAAAACTTATCTGGGAATCGGCTTATGCAAAGGAATTCGAATTAGAAATATCAAAAAACGCAAGGGAATGGGAACAAATTCATTCTGTTAAAGACAAGAAGGATGACAGCATAGATGAGATTAACCTGCAGGAATATAAGACTGCGAGATATCTAAGGCTTATCGGGAAAGAAAGAGGGACGGAGTGGGGCTATTCCCTCTGGGAAATACAGGTTTTCGGCGAAAGTAATTAAACAGTTTAACAACAGGGGGAAGTATTTCAAAATGAAAAGGAATGTCAGAGTGGGCACGTATAAAAAATATGGGGATTTTTCTGAAAACAAAGAGGAGTTTATAATTAAACGCCCCGATACGCCGCGTCCCTGGGTGAATTACCTGTCTAACGGCCGGTTTTGCTCGATAATTTCCCAAACTGCCGGCGGCTATCACTTTTTTAAGGACCCCACGTATAACAGGATAACCCGCTGGGCGCCTGCCAATTACCTTAACGATACCCCGGGCAGATATGTATATGTGAGAGATAATAATTCGGGGAAATTCTGGTCGGCAACGTATTCCCCCGTCAGAAAGTCAGCGAATTTTAAGTGTGTGCACGGACTTGGTTATACGTCCATAAGTTCTGATTTCGGTTCGATAAGCGCAAAAGTGGATTTTTTTGTGCCTATGGAAGATGATCTTGAATGCTGGATTGTCAGTATCCGCAATAACGGTAAAGTTCCGGCTGATATCACGGTGTTTAATTTTGTCGAGTGGATGGTTGGTCCGTGGGAACCGGAGCTTACGCTTAGAAATATCGCGGCCCTTATGAACGATGTCAGATATGACCCGAAATTAAAAGCCATAGTCGCGGAGAAATTTCCATGGGGCAATAAAGTATGGCCATATATGTGTTATTTTTCCGCGGGTGTGAGCAACAGCGGATTTGAAACCGACCTTGAAAAATTTATGGGGCGTTATGGAACTTACGCGTCCCCCGAACAGGTAAAAAAAGGCAAATGTTCCTGTACCCGTCATATAAGGGGATTGAATTCCTCCGGTGTGATTTCCGGAAGGATAAAACTTAAACAGGGAGAAACCGGAATATACGTTGTAAATCTCGGTATCTCTAAGGATGATAAAGAAGCAGGGAGAATTTTGAACTCATATCTTAAAAGGGATTTTGCGGAAAAAAAATTCATAGAGACTAAAAATTACTGGAGAAAAGCGATATGCGAAAATATAAGGATAGAAACTCCGGACAAACAATTGGATTCGGCGGTAAACGTGTGGATGAAATACCAGATTTATATCAATAATCACTGGGGGAGGAGCGCGACATATTATCATGAGGGATACGGAGGTTTCGGGTATAGAAATACAGCGCAGGACGCGTGGGCTATGATACCGCTTGACCATAAGTATGCGGGAGAAAAGATAATAATGCTTGCCGAACACCAGTGGAAAACCGGCCAGCCGATGGCGGGATGGTCTGTAGAGGCGGGTTCCGATAAAGGAAGGCCCCCTTCGGATTTCCCAATCTGGCTTCCGTTCGCGTTAATTTCTTATTTGAAGGAAACGGGAGACTTTAAGATATTAGATGAAAAAGTAAAATTTTTTGACGGGCCGAAAGCAAGCCTTTATGAACATGCAAAAAGAGCCACCAGATTTCTTATGGATATGGCAAAAAGTAAAAGAGGATTGCCTTTGATGGGGACACAGGACTGGAATGACGCTTTTGACAGGACCGGAATCGGAGGAAAAGGAGAGAGTGTGTGGCTGGGGATGGGATTATGTGTTGCATTGCTTAATATGATAGAACTGGCTGATTTTATTAAAGATGAAAAAACAAAGAGAGAATGTCTGTCAAGATATGGAAAAATGAAGAAGATTATCAATAAATATGCGTGGGACGGGCAGTGGTATATTTATGCGTTTAATGATTACGCCAAACCGATAGGTTCTAAAAAGAACAAAGAAGGCAGAATCCAGCTTAATGCGCAGACCTGGGCTATCCTCGCGGGCCTTCCTGACACGAACCAGCTTAAAAGCATACTTAATGTTATAGATAGGGATCTTGACACCGAATACGGCCCTGTGCTTTTTACCCCGCCCTATACAGAATATGACGCAACAATCGGCAGGATTACGGCATTTGCGCCGGGAACCAAAGAGAATGCGGCCATCTTTTGTCATGGAGGCGCATTTAAGTCTTTTGCAGACCTTACCATCGGGCGCCCGGATGAGGCATATGATACGATAAAAAAACTTTTGCCTCAAAATAAGGAAAGGGATATTGAAGTGTATAAAACTGAGCCTTATTGTTTCAGCGAGTATTTGATTGGCCCCGGGAATACAAGGTTTGGGGAAGGAGCTTTCACATGGCTGACGGGCTCCGTAGACTGGATGTTTAAAGCCGTCTGTGAATGGATGCTGGGGATAAGGCCTGAATTTGACGGCCTTAAAATTGATCCGCGCCTGCCTTCCGGCTGGAAAAAATGCAGGATGATAAGACCTTTCAGGGGATCTGTGTATGACATAGAAATTTTTAATTTATCCGGGAAAACGGGTAAAGTCAAAATAGAAGTTGACGGGAAGAAGCAGCCTTCGAATCTTATTCTTCCCCACAGAGATGCGAAAAAGCATAAAGTTAAAGCGGTGATTGGCTGATGTAAAAGGAAAGCAAATATGCGGCCTCCTTCAAAAAATTGTTTTATAACCGGCAAAGGCTGTTCCGGCGAAAACGAAAATAAATGCCTTTATAAAACACTCGCCGGTTTAAAAATCGGGATGAGAAAGGATTCTCTAACGGGATTTACCCTTATCGAGCTTCTGGTGGTAATCGTGATAATTTCCATTCTTGCAGGCCTTCTGCTTCCCGCCCTGCGCGGCGGCCGTGAAAAAGCAAGGCAGGCGCTCTGCTACGGTAATTTAAAACAACTCGGACTTGCCCTTAATATGTATGTTCAGGAACAGAACGGCTACATTCCTTATCTGATTGACGATTCAGGAGGCGCATGGGATAATTTTTCCGACCTGATAAGAAGGTTTGATTCATATATAGAGGATATCGGCATATATGACTGTCCCTCGAATGATAATACGATCAGCGTTGGGATCAGAGATGATATTTATGGCGATAAAGCAAGCAGCGGAACCATAGTTATGGATTATGAGGTCAATGGGTATTCGCATGGCCGGAGAATTTTTGAGATAGAGGATAAAGATCTTTCAGTCTGCGCTTATATGTGGGATTACCCTTATTGGGTGGACGACCGCCCTCACGGCAAAGGGGTCAACTGCCTTTATATAGACGGGCATGCCTCATGGTTGTCGGACGGGGAGATGAATCTTAATGCTGTGGCGGAGAAGGATAAGTTTTACGGGAGAGGCTGGATAGAGTAGGGTTGTGTCCGGTGTGAATAGCTCCTGTCATAAACAAAAAGGTAGCCGAAGGTGGATATAAAATATGTGTTGATGAAAGCGCCCCGCTGCGCCGCGGATATAAGCGACGGCAGTGAAAGAGGGGAGTATGTTCCCCAGAATTACATTTTCAATACACTGGGCCGGCCAAGCAGGGCAATAAACCTGATGTATGAATACCATCCTAATGATAAAAATTGGCCTGAAAAAGGAATTTTAGAAAACAAACTTTATAAAAGGAACCGGAGAACCAACGGCTATTTTCCGTATATGGCTATGGAAACAGGCGGTACCGCCTGTGAACCTTTTAAATCCATGCGGGACATCCGCAAATTCGGTCAGGATATAATTCTGACAATGACATTTGATTTGGATACGCCCGATGAGCATCTTATCCAAATAGCAAAAGATCTGAGGCCTTTCGGCAATGTAATATTCCGCATAAACCATGAGTGCAACGGGTGCTGGTTTACATATAACAAAGAAAATACTTACGGGGAAGTCAGTGATTTCTTCGTGAAGTTCCATAAGATACTGAAGAGACATGCTCCCAACGTCAGAACCAACGCGTGCCTTAACGGTGTTCATCCGGAAGGGAGCGATGTTGTATATCATATGGGTGAAAAAGAGCTGGCCCCGGCTTTCAGGATTGCGGATGTTATATCATATGACAGTTACTGTTCGTTGCACTGGGGATGGCCCCATGACGGCTATGACCCGGCCAAATCAAATTTCAGTTCGGGAATAAGCAGGGTAAAAAAAATGGGGCAGATGACCCGAAAACAGTGGTGGGAATTGTTTTTTGATTTTAACGGGCTTATGCTTCGCGTAAACCAAGGCCGGCAGAAGGAGATATATCTCGGAGAGATAAATACGGATGCCGATGTCGTCGGACTTAAGGCCCAGGCTCAATGGATTAGGGAATTTTACCGTGAGATAAAAGAAAGAGGTCTCACTTATCTTAAAGGCGTTGCCTATTATCAATTCAGAGACAGGGGCGGATTGGGCCTGGAATATGAAATTGATGAAAACAGAACCAAAGGCAGGCCGAATCCATCGCTTGAAGCATATCGCGAAATCATTAAGGACCCGTATTTCTCGGGCGTTATGGAAGAAGGAGATCCTGCCGTATGGCCCGCTGTTTTGGAATGGGAATCTTCAACCTGCGCTAAAGGTCTTGTGTTTTCACTTGTTATTCCCGACGGAGTCTCAAAATGCCTGATTGTTTTTTCCCGGGAATCCAATCTGATAATTAAGGCGGGGGATACGTGGTTTCATAAAGATACCGGATGTGATGAATTGGATATTTCCGCCGCTGTTGAATCGGGTGTTTTAAATAAGATTTTTATTTTTGCGCCGCCTGCCGCCGGAGAAAATATCTATGATCTGGATAATCCTTCTTACCTGGATGTTTACAGATATAATATGCCGCGAAAACCTGAGATTATCCTGAGATAAGGTTTTACCGTGTCCGCATAGAACATAATATTATTTAATTTGTATTTAGTTATGATAATATATTGTTTTGATCTCATTTCAAATATCCGCATAGGTGGATTTCATGGGGAATGTAAAAGATAAGTCAGCGGGCAAATATCTGATATTGGTGTTATGTTTCTTTGTTTTTCCTTTTTGTGCGGCTTATGCTAAGCAAAATTGGGTTTCCGAAGGAGGGGTTATAGATCCTCTTAGGGATGAGCAAAGGGTTAAAGAAGCCCGGGAAAAATTAACGGAGTCCGAAAATCTTTACGGCGCGAATGATCCTGTTGTCGCGAGAGATGCCTTTAAACTGGCGTCAATATATTATGAATACGGCAGATATGACGAAGCCGAAGAACTATATAAAAGAGCCCTTTCAATACGTGAAAAAGTTTTAGGGTCCGGCGATAAGAGTATCATTCCGATCCTGATTTCCCTGTCTGAGTTGTATGAGAACAAGAAGGAATATAATGAAGCGGAATATTATTATAAAAAAACGATAGAGTTAAAGGAAAAAATCCTTGGTTCTGATAATCCATCCCTTGCCGTAACAATGAACAATCTGGCTATCCTTTATGAGATTCAGGGGAATTATGAGCAGGCTGAACTGCTCTATAATAAAGCGTTGAACATAAAAAGGTCGGTTTACGGGAAAAATCATCCCGGTATTTCAATTACACTTAACAATCTTGGGCTGCTCTGCTATAAACAGGATAAATTTGAGAAAGCCTCCGGTTTTTTTCAGGAAGCATTGGATTTAAGGATTTCTCTCTATGGAAGCGAACACCCTGCCATAGCCAGAATAATGGATAACCTTGCCATGACTTACATAAGAACGGGGAAGATCGACGAAGCAGAGGCTCTATTAAGAGCTTCCCTGCAGATCAAAGAAAAAGTTCCCGGAGAAAATAAGCTTGATTCCGCCGATACGATGAGCAAACTGGGAGAGCTTTATAGTATGCAGGGCAGGTATCATGAGGCTTTGGTTTTGCATAAACAGGCCTTCTCTGTAAGAGATAAACTTTTGAAACAGAATGACCCGCGGCTCCTTACGTCCCTGAATAATCTGGCCCTGGCTTATATCTTTTCGGGAAATTATGAAGAGGCGGAAAAACTTTTTAACAGGCTTCTCAATATTAAAAAAACGGAAGGGATGGAGAATAAGGAAGGGTCTCTTATATATAACAATATCGGTTTATTGTATATGAATCAGGGAAAATTCGATGAAGCTGAAAAAATGTTTAAAAGCGCTGTTGCCCTGACAGGGACAATGGATACAGACAGGGCTGTTATACTTGATAATCTGGGTGAATTATATATCAGGGTCGCGAAATATGACCTTTCGGGACAGAGTTATATGAATGCTGTTGAAATAAAAAGGAAAACCCTGGGAGAGGAAGATCCTTCGGTGTTTTTAAGCATGAGCGGTTTAGCCAAAGTGTATTCGGAAAAGGCCCAGTATCAAGAAGCGGAAAAAATCTATATAAAGGCGCTTGAAATCATAAAAGAAAATTTCGGTGAAAAAAGCGGGAAAACGGCTTTATTGGTTAATAATATAGCGGAACTTAAAAGAGAACAGGGATATTTAGCGGAAGCCGAAAAATATTTCAGGGAAGCCCTGGACATCAGGTTGGACCTTTACGGTCCCGATAGCCTGCCTGTAAGCAGGTTGTTGAACAATCAGGGTGTTATTTTCAGAGATTTGAAAAAAGTTGATGAGTCCGAGCCTGTTTATCAACGGGCGCTGAAAACCAGGCATGATTCGTTGGGAACGGAAAGCCTTGAACTTGCGTCAACAATGAACAATCTTGCGGATCTTTATGTTTTGCAGGGCCGTTATGAAGAATCCGAAGGTTATCTGAAAGAAGCCCTGAGAATAAGAGAAAAATTCCTGGATGACGGGCACCCTGACATTGCCGATACGCTCAACAGCATGGGGGTTTTGTATGTTAAATGGAATAAATTTGGTGAGGCCGCTCCGTTACTCAGGCAATCTCTTGCCTCCAGGAAAAAATTTTTCGGGGGGGAACACCCGAGTGTAGCGGTATCGCTGAATAATATGGGTTGGCTTTTGAAGAAACAGGGCAAGTTTCCGGAAGCAGAAAATTTTTACAAAGTTTCACTGGAAATGAAAAAGAGTATCCTGGGTGAGGGGCATCCCTCCGTGGCGGTAACGCTTAATAATCTGGGAGTCCTGTATCTCGCGATGGGGAAAGAAGATGACGCGGAACCGTACTTTCAGAAAGCCCTGGCGATTAAAAAAGAAGTTTTTGGCGGTGAAAGCCCGGATATCGCGTCAATTTTAAAAAAACTGGCAGCCATATACCTGCTCCGCGAAGAGGTGAGAAAAGCAGAGCTTCCGATTCAGGAAGCGCTGCAGATGAGCGGGAAGATGTACGGGGAAAATGACTTAAGAGTTGCGTATTGTATTGACCTGATGGGTATATATAACTATATGATGGGGGTACATGACGAAGCGGATTCTCTGTTTAAAGCGTCGGCCCAGATCCGCCAGGGCAATAAGGGAATGGAAGATTTAAACGGGTATGATATGCTCATGCTGCTCTCGAAGCTTTTTAGAAAAATAGGGATGACAGATAAAGCTCAGAGAATAGAAAAAAGCGCCAGGGATATACTGCAAAATCCGGAAAATTATCTGACTGACAAATGAGTTCTGATTATCTGGGACACAGAAAAAGGATAAGAGCAAGATACGAAGCCGGCGGCTTTGCGGGTTGGCCGGATTATGAAATTGTTGAATTTATATTGTTCTATGCCCTGCCCCGCAAAGACACAAAAATCCTCGCGAAAAAACTGATAAAACAGTTTAAATCCATAAAAGGTTTGATTGATGCGGATTCCGATGACATCAGGATGGTCGCCGGCGTCGGACAAAATGTTCTAAACATCATAAGCGTTATTAAAGACGTAGCGGAGCTTTATCTGAAACAGAGAACTTTTGATAACAAATCTGTTAAATCAGCCGCGGATGTGTGCGATTACCTGCGAATTTCCATGCAACCGGAAAAAGACGAATTATTGAAGGTTTTGTATTTAAATGCCTCGAACAAGATACTCGGAGACGATATAATAAGCAGAGGAACAGTGGACAGGGCGCCTGTGTATCCGAGAAAAGTTGTTGAAAGTGCGGTGAAAAGGAAAGCTGTCAATGTGATTTTAGCACACAACCATCCCAGCGGAAGCTTGCGTCCGTCCGAGGAAGACAGAATTATGACGGAAAAATTAAAGGGCGTGTTATCATTGGTTGATGTTACTGTGTTGGACCATATTATCATAGGGCTGGATGGCTATTTCAGTTTCAGCGAAAACGGGCTTATCTAAAAACAGACAGGAGAATGTATGAAAAGAATTTTTTATATCATATCGGTCATCCTTCTTCCGACGTTTTGTTTTGCCGAAAACCTTTTAACGAATCCCGGCTTTGACGTGGAAGAGACTTTCAGGGGCTGGAATGTATGGGGGGAGGAAGAAGAGGGACAGTCTGTTTCGGGAGCCGAAGTCACAAAATTCATATCAAGAACGCCTCCGTATTCGGCAAAATTGTGGGCGTGGAAAAATATCGGAGATGCGGGATCCGGTATCTGGCAGGATTTTAACGTACAGCCGGGAAAGACATATTATGCCGCCGCATTTCTCAAAAGCCTGCCGCGGGAACCGCTTAAAGAGAACATTGCCCATACATGGATTTCATTGGAGTGGTATGATAAAGACGGAAATATTATAGGGCATCAAATCGACAGCAAAAACCTTACGGAATGCTATAAGATGTGGGCAATATTTAAATTGAGCGCGCAGGCTCCTCCCAATGCCGTGAAGGGCAGGATACTTTGCCGTTTATGGGCCGCCGGAGGCAAATCAGGCAAAAAAGCCCGCGCGGTGTATATCGATAATGTGCAGGTTTCCGGTTATCCTATACTGTTCAGGTGACGGTTGTATCGTTCGGAAAATAAATGAAAATCAGCAAAAGGTTAAGCTTTCCTTTCATTAACATTATCTTTGTTGTATTTCTTACTTTGATAATAAGCGCCGTTCTGCTTGTTATGAGCATAGACGGCCTTAATATTTTTAAATCAAAAGTCGAGAAGATAGCGACTGATTCTCTCAGGCAGAAGGCGGAATCCCTTATTCGGCTTCAGGCGGAATCCGTTGCCCGTGAAGTCGGAATTTATCTTCGGAATAATCCTGTAAAGCTTGAGGATAACCTTAACTATCAGCCCTTAATGGATATTGCCGTTCAGAATGTAGGTAGTACGGGCTATACGGATATATTCGATAAATCAGGAAGATCCCTTATGCATCCCAATAAAGATGTTGTAGGCAGAAATTATTCGGAATGGAAGGATGACTTTCCTCAGATGTGGAAAATTGTGCGGACAGCCATAAAAAATGGCGGTTCCGGGGGGTACTATGTTTTTCTTGAGAAAAACAGCGACAGACCTAAGGAAAAATATGTCTCCGTGAGTTCGGTTCCGGGAACCGGTTATTTTGTCTGCGCTTCCACATACATTGATGAGTTTTTCCAGCCGCTTGAGAATGTCAGGCGGGAAATTGACGGTTTTTTATCTTTTTTCAAAAAACAGGTAATAATGATTACGACAGGCATAATGCTGATATTCTGCCTGCTTGCTTTTTTCGTCTCGAGATATATAACAAATCCTATCGCAAAACTGGCGGGAGCCGTGGGTCGGCTGGGAAAAGGAGATTTTACTTCTGAAATGAATTTCGGCGGAAGCAGGGAAATTGCCATGCTTTCGGACAAGTATAATGAGATGTTAAAAGATCTCAGGCGTTATGTTGAGCAAGTTACGGTTGCTGCCAAAGAAAAGGAGAGGATAAAAAGCGAGCTGAAAATCGCACGTGACGTTCAGAGGCAAATGTTGCCCGAAAAACTGCCTGAGTTTAAAAATTGCGGGCAATATGCTTTGTTCGGGCTTAATGATCCTGCGGAGCAGGTTGGAGGCGACCTGTATGATTTTATAAAAGCGGGAGAAAGCGAACTTGGGTTTGCCATAGGGGATGTGTCCGGCAAAGGGATTCCCGCATCCTTATTTATGATGCAGGCCACAACCCTGCTGAGATACAATGCTCCGGGGTTTTTTGATACTTCACTGCTCCTGTCCCGTTTGAACGACGAGATCTGCAGGCATAATCCTTCAGGAATGTTTATTACATTGATATATGCTGTTGTTGATTTGAATAACGGAGTGCTTAATTTGACTAACGCAGGCCATAATTATCCTTTATTAATAAGGTCCGGAGAGCTTATTTTATTCGAAGGCAAAAAAAATCTTCCGATAGGGATAAAAGGAGGGGTCTCCTACCAGCAGGATGTTATAAATCTCAAAGAGGGGGACACGCTGATTTTCTATACTGACGGAATAACCGAGGCGCAGAACAACGGGAAAGAATTGTATGGGGATAAAAGACTTATAAAATTGGTAAAAGAAAATATTTCGGTATCTCCCGAAACTATGACCGGAAGAATTATGCAAAGCATTAAATCATTCCGTAGCTCCGCCGAGCAGTCCGATGATATCACGCTTGTCATATTCAGATATGAGGGCAATAATAGGTAGTAATTTCCCAAAGGAGGTTTTATGGATATAAAAATAATCAATAATCCTTCCAAAGAACAACTGGCGGAAATGGGTGTATTCAACTGGCCTGTATGGGAAAAAGAGGTATCCTCTTTTCCCTGGCATTACGATGAGAGGGAAACGTGCTATATATTGGAAGGAGAAGTTACAGTAATACCACAGGGCGGCAAACCCGTAAAATTCGGCGCCGGCGATCTTGTAATCTTTCCTGAAAAGATGGATTGCACATGGGAAATAAACAAAGCAGTAAAAAAACATTATAATTTCGGTTGAGTGAGATGGAAGATGAGCATTTATCTTGATATAGAAACAAACCGGTCCGGAGAAATAACGGTGCTGGGATTTTTCAGCGGCACCGGGGGTTTTGTCCAGATGGTTAAGCCCGACATAACAAGGGATAAGTTTATTGCGGCCCTTCCCGGAACGGCTTCCAGGATAGTTACGTATAACGGGAACAGTTTTGATCTAAATGTTATATGGAAAAAACTCGGAATTAACCTGCGTGATATCTATGAATCCTGCGATTTGAGATGGATATGCCAGAGAGAAGGGTTAAAGGGAGGAATGAAAGCGGTTGAATCAATACTTAATATATCGAGGACAACAATGGGGGTTGACGGGCGGGAGGCCCTGTATTTATGGGATAAATTTACTTTTGCAGGCGACAGGAAAGCGCTGGAACTGCTTTTGGAGTACAATAAGGAGGATGTCCTAAACCTTGTTAAGATAGAAAAAAAGCTTATAGAAAGGAATATTTTCATATCCGCGTCAGGTAATTAATATGGTCTTAGATATTTTTGATAAAAGAAGAAGCGTCAGGAAATATAAAAACGAAGCTGTTGAGAGAGAAAAAATCATCGCCTGCCTGGAAGCTGCCCGCCTGGCGCCGTCCGCATGTAATTCCCAACCCTGGCGTTTTATAGTTATTGACGAACCTTCAATAAGAGAAAAGGCCTGTGAGGCGGCTCTGAAAGGGATTGTAGGGATAAATATGTTTTTAAGGGATGCGCCGGTCGTAGTCGCTGTTTTATCCCGGAGAAAAATCTATCTGGACATTTTGGGAAAATATTTCAGGAAAACGGATTATTGCCTGACAGACATAGGGATAGCCGGAGAACATTTTTGCCTTCAGGCCGCGTATCTCGGATTAGGGACCTGCTGGGTAGGGTGGTTCAACGGAGGGGCATTGAAGAAGGAACTTGGACTTGGAAGGCTTGTTAAAATTGAATATCTCATTACTATTGGATATCCCGCGGATATACGCTGTGAAAAAAACAGGAAACAGATGAATGAAATTGCAAGCTGGAATAGGGATGGTTTCAGAAGATGAATTTATGCAGATTTCCCGAATTTGAGAGCATACAACCCGGACATAAGGACATCTTCAAAAAATATCTTTCTTTGTATAAAAAGGAAAGTTGCGGCTTTATGTTTGCCAATGTGTTTTCCTGGAAAGAGATACTTAAGTTGAGTGTTTCATCTCTTGATGAAAACCTTATAATTGCGGGTATTCATGATAATAACCCGTTCTTTTACGAACCGGTCGGAGACAGGAAGCTGTTGGAATCCGTAAAAGCTGTTTTTAGGCATTTTAAAAACGGGAACGGCAAAATTCATTTAAAAGGGGCAACGGAAGATTTTATAAAAAATGTTATAAACGGGGATAGATCTTTTTCGATAACGGAAAACCGCGATGATTCTGAATATATTTATCTGACCGCCGACCTGATTTCCCTCAAGGGAAACAAATACCACAGCAAAAAAAATCTTTATAACCAGTTTAAAAAGAATAATAGCTACAGGTATATAAAACTGGAACAGGATACCGCTGAACACTGCATCGATTTTCTGGATAAATGGTGCGAGAGAAAAGAATGCGGTCTCACCCCCCTGCAGGCAAAAGAGAATTGCGCGGCGAAAAGAATGCTTGAAAACTTCGATTATCTGGAGCTTAAAGGGACTGCTTTCGAGGTAAACGGCGTGCTTAGCGGACTGACGCTGGGTGAAGAATTAAATCCGGATACATTTGTTGTCCATGTGGAAAAGGCGACAAGTTTGGTAAAAGGTTTGTACCAGGCAATCAACAGGGAGTTTCTGGAAAATGAGGCTTCGGGATATAAATATGTAAACAGGGAAGAAGATGATGGGGTTGCCGGACTGAGGAAAGCCAAAATGTCATATAATCCCGTAAAATTGCTGAAAAAATACGACATCTTTTCGGAATAAGTTATTTGATATGAAAAAGGCGGGATATTCTCCCGCCTTTTTCATTATATTTTTTCTATGAGGTAATTTCTGTTATCAAAGAATGCCTGTGCCTGGCGTTTTATTTCCTCTTCCGCTTTTTCATTGCTCCAATCCCATGTCTGATTCATAAAACCCACCGCTCTTGCAAACCACAGGCAGCGCATTGCTTCAACGGTTTTGTCTTTATTCTCTGATTTCTGATAGGAAATCACCATATCATAGAGGGTTTGTACCCAGAGAGAGATATCATTATTAATCGGCTCTTTAGAAAAAATATTTTCCCATTTGGAATATATATCCCGGGAAAGGTCTTTTTTTAATTCATTTTTCCATTGGCTCCAGCCTTCCATGGCGTTACCCGTCAATTTCTTTCTGTCGATATTAAGTTCCTGCGGTTTTCCCATTTCTTTGAGGCCGTATTTTTTAAGTTCCCGTATTTCCGATACATTTTTGATTCCTTCGATGCTTTTTCCGATTATATCGAAAGCGGTGCCTACCACCTGTAAGAACATAGGACCTAATTTAGGGGCTGAAGGTTTATGGATTTTACTTCCGAGACCCGTTTCGGCTATGTTAAAACCGCCTGCAATGGCGTTCATGCTCAGGAATATATCAATCCCGTATTCGAAAGTTGTCTTGTGCCATTCAAGGGACATGAGATGCTTGACTAGTTTTATGGACAGCGCAAAATCGCCGCCGATTGGCTGTCTTAAATTCATTCCGAACAAGCCGTAAACCAGGGGATAGCATATGTTTTTTGTTATTGTTCCGTCGTATTTGTGCCGGGCATATAAGGGTGTCACGTAGTCGAACCCCTTATATATCGGCTCCAGAAAATAACTAACCCATTCAGGGGTGATGCTTTTTAGGTCAGCATCCACACACACGACGGATTCCGCTCCCAATTCAATGGCTTTCTCAAATATGTTTCTGAAATTGTAACCTTTCCCGGGTGTGCCGGGCGGAGTTGAAACATATATTCCCGGCGTATCCGTGCCGGCGGAGAGGAATGATTCTTTCGTCCCGTCCGGAGAATGGTTGTCTCCGTTGATTATAACTGCCGATTTATCCGGATAGTATTTTTTGAACCCTTCGCTGAGTTGCCGGGCGGGGAAAGAAATATTGTCGGCTTCTTTATAAGAGGCCAGCCCTCCCGCTATATCTGCTTTTTTTATTCCGGATGGGTTTTCTTCAATGTAAAACATTTGCGCCTCCCTTCCTGTAGTTCAGATAACAGAACATCATGCGGTATATTAAGCTTATACTCGAAGTTAACATTTCATTATACACTGTTTGGCGGTTTTGTTTAAACTTTTTTTTAGAATATTTATTCGGTTTATGATAAAATGCAAAAAAACGGGGGGATTAAATGAAAGCATTTAAGGAAACAAGTGTCAGGATTATAACAGATGATAAGCCGGGGCTTTTTTTTGTAATATCTTCGGAGCTTGCAAAAGGCGGTGTCAACATAAAAGCAATATGTGCTTTCAGGGAAGAAAAAAAGGCCTGTTTTTATCTGTTAACGGATAACTGCAGGAAGTCTGTTGAATTGCTTGATACGGCCGGCGTAAGTGCGTCGATGAGAGATGTGGTAACCGTTCTTGCCGAGAACAGGGTTGGCGAGGCTTCCATAATTGCTGAAAAGATTAAAGACGAGGGGATAAACCTTGATTTTCTTTACGGGACAACTTCATCCGGCAGCGGTGTCTGTATGATGGTTATGGGGTCAAAAGACAATGATAAACTTATCAAGGCGATTAACGGGTAAGAGCGCCGGCTGGTTGGTTTAGATGTTTTTCAAACCATAATAAATCAGGTGTTGATAATTGAAAAAGGCCATTTTATCAGGTGCGGTTTTTATACCGGTATTGCTGTTTGTTACACAGATATTCTCCGGAGATTACCAGCGGGAAAGAAATGAAATGGTCGAGACTCAGATTGCCGCGCGTGGAGTTAAGAATGAGCGCGTTATTAAGGCAATGAAGGATGTTCCCCGCCATCTTTTCGTGCCGCCTGAATACAGAAAGTTAGCTTATGAAGACTATCCTTTATATATAGGACATTCCCAGACTATTTCTCAGCCTTATATAGTTGCTTTTATGACCGAAGCCGCGTATCTGAAACCTACCGATAAAGTTCTGGAAATAGGAACAGGGTCCGGTTATCAGACTGCCGTCCTCTCAGAACTTGTTGATAAAGTTTATTCAATCGAGATTCTTGAACCTCTTGCCAGAAGTGCCGAAGAAAGGCTGGACAGGCTCGGGTATAAAAATATTTTTATTAAATACGGCGATGGTTATAAAGGCTGGCCCGAACACGCTCCTTACGACGCGATTATAGTTACGGCGGCGCCCGAGGAAATTCCCGAAACTTTAGTAAATCAGCTGAAAGGCGGGGGTGTGATGATAGTGCCTGTCGGCTCATATTATCAGGAGCTTTACAGAGTAATAAAGGAGAACGGGGTATTGCATAAAGAGATTCTGATGCCCGTGAGGTTTGTTCCTATGATAAGAGGGGTTAATGTAGATATGGGTCCGCAGTAAAACCCTTGATAAACGTGTTTCTCCGTTTCTGAGAATTTAACGCGGATATTATAAATGAAATTTGAAGTTTTTTACATGCAGATTCTCAGCCTCGGGCTGCTTGTCCTTGCCGCGCATTTCGGCGGAAAAATAACAAAGAAAATAAAAATAGGAGAAGTAGTCGGACAGGTTGTGGGAGGATTGGTAGTAGGACCTGTTCTTCTTTTCTGTATAGAAAGCAAAGTTCCCGCTTATAAAGAGGCTGTTCTTTCCCTTCACTTTTTTACGTTTGTATTCCTGAGCATAATAGCATTCGGCATAGGAGACGAACTAAGCATTCCGAAGTTGAAAAAAGTAGGAAACGACGTCCTTATTATATGCATTATCCAGGCTTTTTCCACATGGGTACTTGTAACAGGTGTTTTTTTCTTTCTCGGATTTAAATATCCGCAGTTTACCCCGAACACCGCGTTAATTATAGGAAGTATAGGGATTGCAACCGCTCCCGCAGTGACATTTGTCATCATGAATAAGCTCGGCATAGCCGGAAACATGAGGAATATGCTGGGCGGCATAGTAGTGCTTGATGACGTTATGGAAATAGTCATTTTTTCGGTTATATGCCAGATAACACTGTTATCCAACTCCCATAGCTTTATCAGGTTTGGCGAAGTTTTTATCCCTGTCGCAAAGGACATAGGCCTGGCGGTCCTGCTTGGTTTCGGTGTTTTTTGTGTGCTGCGCCTCATGGTCGAAAGAAAATGGCTGAAGACACAGGGCAATAACAGCCCGGAATCTTATCTTCCCGGGCCCGAATTTTTATCTAGGCTGATTTCCGAAATGCCGGGGCCTTCAGTTGAAATTTTTATTATGGTCGCAGGATGTGTCTCCCTCGGTGTGGGCCTGGCTCTTCACTGGCATCTTCCTTTTCTTATCACCGCTGTCGCGGCCGGAGTCTTTATCGCCAATCTTTACAGTACCGAAGTTTTTAAATCCCTGAGGGTTGAAAATGCGACTTCCATGTATACCCTCGTATTTTTTGCCCTTATCGGCGCGAATGCCAAGATTGAATCTTTTCATCCCGAGAACTTTATTTTTATCGGGGCGTATATATTTGCCAGAGGCGCCGGGAAAATCGGGGGAACATGGTTGGGGTGTAAGTTGACGCATCAGGGAAAAAGAATAGCCTCCTGTTTGCCCAAGCTGATGCTTCCCCAGGCCGGAGTTGCCGCGGTAGAAGCATATTTTGTCGCGACGGTGTTCGGCAAAGAGGGAGAAACCGTGCTCAGCATCATTTTGCCCGGCCTGATAATTTTCGAGATTTTTGGTGTAATTATTTCGGAAAGAGCGTTATTGAAATGGCGTTCATGGGTTACGGGAGGAGGGGAATTTTTAACTGAAGAGGAAGTAGTAAAAAAGAAAATAGGAGAGAGGGTTAAGCTCAGTGATCTCATTGTCCCGGAATGCGTTAAAGTTCCCTTTAAGGCAAAATACAGAGGGGAAATTATCTGGGAACTTATTGATATGCTTAGGAAAGCGGGATACATTGATAATCCGGGGGAGGTTCTTGAGTTTATCCTCGAAAGGGAGCGGCAGGGAGGGATTACCCTTGGAGAGGGTATTGCCATCCTGCATGGCAGAGTTCCGGATATAAAAACCCCCGGGATAGCGTTTGGTATATTGCCGAAAGGGGAGGAACTCGTATTCGGCGGGTCAGGGGGAGATGTTATCAGTATAGTGTTCATGGTTGTCTCGCCTGACAAAGCACCGGAAATTCACCTGCAGATACTGGCAGCGATTGCAAAACTGCTCACAAATCAGGAGGCAAGAACACGCCTGAAATATGCCAAAGACGAATCAGAAGCGATGCAGATTATAAATGAAAATTAGTAGCGCTACTTTGCCAGGTTATATATGGCTTTGTTAACATTGCTCATAGCATTGCCGAGTGTTTCATACATCTCATCATTTTCGTTCAGGATTCCGTAGTTGCAATTCTCCCCGTCGGGAGGATTGGCTCTGCCTTCATAAGGCTGGTCGGTCAGTTTGAACCAGTGGAAACCGACAAGAAAAGGAAGTTTCACTGTTTCGGTCACATAACGGGTGTAATATTCCGCCCTGTCTTTTTGCGTGAGAAGTGGTGTCCCCGCTCCTTTGATGTTGGGAAGTCCGCTGTCCATTGCTTTAAAAGAGAATTCGGTTATCATAATCGGCCTGTCGCTTAGTTTGTAACAGTGCTTCAATGTTCTTTCCGCGGGAATCTGATCGTATATATTGACAGAGTTTATGTCTACGAATTTCCCTGATACGGCCCATACCGCATCCGGTGTGTTATACGCGTACCGGCAGCCCAGTATCATATGATTGGGGTCGCAGTTTTTTATAGTTCTCGCTGTCACTTCGAAATATCGCTCAGCCACCAGCCCGAGGAAATCCAATTGGTCTCGGACAGCCCTATCGAAAAATCCTTTTCTCACCGGAAGAGAGTTGATATTATTCCAGTCCGATGAATGGATATTGTATACTTCATTGAGTTTTTCGACGGTCCCGTATTTCTGCTTAAGCATTTCTATAGCGCAGGTTTTGCCTTTTGATTCACCTGATTCTATGTAGCGGTTGAGCAGCGGCTTCGGGTTGTCTTCCCATCCTCCCATCCATTTCATTTCATTGTCAAGGAAGTAGCCCAGCAGGAGAGGGTCGTCCTTTCTCGCGGCGCATTCCGTTTCTGCGATTCCTTCGCACCACGTAACGAACTCATCTGAAAAAACATCGGCAAAACATCCAATGCTTATGCCTCCCCGGTACAGCGCGTTATCACCCATGTAAAGTATCTTTGTATAAGGCATACCCGCGTTAAATGTTTCATCATCGGACCAACTGCCGACAGTGTTAAATCCCAGGCCCGCTATTCTTTTTATGGTGCTGTCCGCCCATTCACCGCGGGTTTCATATTTTCCGGATACTGTATCGCGATAGCGCGCTACACCTGTATTCAGTCCTTCATCGCCGTTGTAGGCCATCGCATTAACTCCCATGGAAATAAATGCGTTTCCCTCAGGATCAATTATCCACCATCTGTTTCTTATTCTTTCCACATGGAAGAAGCCTGTTTTTTTTCCTGTTATGTTTTTCCATCCTCCCAATGAGTCAATGTTCCCGTTTTCAGGAAATTCAGGTATCCCGGCCGGCTGGTATACCGTGATTGAAAAATTTTTGAAGCCGGCAGAGCCTTTGCAGTTTACCATGAACGGGCATATTCGTATTTCATCTACATTCTCAGGTACCTGAAACCGGCATTCCGTCTTATGCCAAATGTGAGTCCCCTGCATAGTGGGAGAAGCCACGTATCCCGCCCATTTCCCTTTTTCCCAGAACTCGATTTTAAGCTGTGCTCCCCCCCATGGGCTTGAAGAAAGGATGTCCTTTGTTTTTATCAGGCATTGCGCCTCATAGGTTTTATCTTTTCGGAAGTTTTTTACCGGCTGATACCATGTTGCAAGGGAAAAAGAATCAGGTATTGTAATGTTGAGGTACCCGGATCTTTTGTTGAAGGTAAATTCGGCGGAATCTTTCGGCTGCCATGTATTCCAGCTTTCAGTCCCGTCTTGCAAATTGCCGTTTTTGACGAGGTTGGTTTCTTCCATGCCTGAGAAACGGGATCTTCTGACTGAAGCCAGGCCTGAGGTTGCGGCAATAAGAAAGATTATAATGAAGAAAAAAGTCCGGCTGCTCATACTGCTTCCTTTCGTTGTAGTTTAAGTCCGACAAGATTATACAGCACAATCAATCCGGCTGGCAAAATAAAAAAACCCCGGTGACCGTAAGCCACCGGGGTGAAAAAACCAACGAAAAATTTATTCTTTACGCTCTATTTTATTACAGATTTTTGTTTTCCATCTTTCTATATGCTGACGTCCGGAAGGGCGGGCTGTAGATTGGTCTTCCGTTCTGCAATCAGCTGCCCAGTTTCTTGCTCCGCCGGGTGTGCGTTCAAGTTTTTTGCCTTCGGTTTTACCAAGGGTATCAGATGTTTTCTGCTTAACACTTTCGGGATTGATCTTCGGATGATCTGTTCCCTGGTAAGGCACGCCTCTTTCTCTCTTGCTTGTCACCGCAAAAGCAGGAACAGAAAGAGAAAGAACAAAAGCGATACAAACTGCCAAACAAACAAATTTCTTCATTCCACACTCCTTTTTTTAATTTATCTGCAAATTATAGTTAAAGACGGACAAATATTCAAGTTTTTTATACAAGAACATTATATTAGTTTATTGTCATTAACTCAAGACGTATTATCACCCCAGGTGAGCTATGAGCATTGTAGCGATATCTTCATACTCCTTATCGCAGGTCTTTGAGAATTTTATGCCGGTCATAACAAACTGTTTTCCTTTAAGGTCGAGAGGCCTTGACCACAGTGTTTTCCCTTTAATTTCAATGGGATTAATCATATCTTTTGACTTAAAAGCAAGTATTACATTGACATTCTGATTCAGAGAGATGGCGCTTACGATTTTAGCTCCCGCCCGTGATATATCGGATATATGGACATGTATGGGTTCGCTTTTGCTGATGAGCCCCTTTTTGAAAACTTTTATAGTGCCCGAAATCTTTAAACGCTGGAATCTGCGTCTTTCGCCTTTCATGAACCTTTCCCTCTTCCCTTACTTGCTAATTTCCAGTATCTTACGATAAAACCTGAAGAATTATTTGTCAAGATATAATGTTTTATGTTGAAAGTTCCCATTTAAATGCAGTAATATATCTAACTTAAGTTTAAAAATTAAATGTAATTATGGGGCATTAAAAATGAAAATATTACTTGCAGGTTTGGGAAGGTGGGGAAGCAACCATTTAAGAATACTTAAGATGCTTAACGCCGAGGTTTTTGTGGCGGATCCTTCCGGGCAGTCAAAGAAATGTGCGTTGGACAACAATATTCCCGAAGAGAATTTTTCGGGTTCTATGGATGATTTTATTGATAAAGTAGACGCGGTGGATATTGTCACTCCTGCCGATACCCATTACTCTCTATGCCTTAAAGCCATGCAGAAAGGAAAAGATGTTTTTATCGAAAAACCTCTTACTCTAAAATCTTCGGAATGCAAGAAGCTGTCCGAAACCGCCGAAGAAAAGAAACTGATTCTTCAGGTGGGGCATGTTTTCCGCTTTGACCCCGCAACGGTATTTATGCTTCAGCAGATAAAGGAAGGGGTCCTGGGAAAAATCCAGTGGATGATAGGGAATTTTTACGGTTTTAAAAGGCCGAGAATGGATGCGGGAGTTACATGGTCCGATTCACTGCATTTTATTGATTTATTCAATTATCTTATGGATAGTGTGCCGAAAAAAGTTTTAGCCAGGCTTAATGATAACCTGTGCAGGGGCATGGATGATGCTTCCTGGGTGTCTCTGATATATGAGAATGCGGAAGCCGAGGTAAGAGCAAATTATTTTCGACCGCATAAAAAGAGAGAGGTTGTGATCATTGGCTCTGAGGCCACGCTGGAGTGTGATTTTAGTTCCTCTCAGGACAAAATTAAGATATACAAGAATACGCATATAAGAAATAAGAACACGTGGGTTGCAACTCAGGGAGAGGTTATCACACAGGAAATAATGCAGGCGGAACCTCTTGTCCTGGAGTTGAAGAGTTTTATTGATTGTGTAAAGACCAGGGAAAAACCGCTGGCCGGCGGATGGGACGGTTATAATGTCGTAAAAATAATTGAAGCGGCGTATGAATCCTCGAAATCCGGCGGAATTATTGATTTAGTTTGAAAGGAAGGTTCAGAAAATGGGAAAAATACCATTGTCAAAAGTATATGAATCGGAAGAAATCCGAAACAGTATCCTGAAGGTTATTGATTCGGGTAATTTTATTTTAGGGCCGGAATCCGGGTCGTTTGAAAAAGAGCTTGCCGGTTACCTGGGCGTAAAAAGGTTTGTCCTTTCAAATTCATGGACATCCGCAGTTTATCTTCTATTGAAAGCTATGAATATCGAAGAGGGAAAAGAAATACTTCTCCCATCCCTGACTGCTTTTCCTTCCGTGGAGCCGATATGCCACGTCGGGTTAAAGCCGGTTTTTGTCGATATTGATGAAACTTATTGTATGGATCCTGATGACCTGAGGAAAAAAATAACTCCGAAATCCGCAGGGATTTTGCCCGTTCACCTGTATGGACAGGCTGCCGACATGGAAGCAATAATGGCTATTGCCGAAGAAAAAGGGCTGTTTATAATTGAAGATTGCGCGCAGGCCATCGGGGCAAAATATAACGGTAAACAGGCAGGCAGTCTTACGCTGGCTTCGGGTTTTTCATTTTACCCGTCAAAAAACCTTACCGTCTATGGCGACGGGGGAGGGATTGCCACAAATGATGATTCTCTTGCCGATGAAGTGGTTGCGCTGAGGAATCATGGCAGAAAAAGTAAATTTTTCAATGATGAGATTGGTTTCAATATGAGATTCAACGAGATTCAGGCAGTTGTCGGCCGGTGCCAGCTTCGGGTTATTGATGAGTTAAACGCAAAAAGAAGAAAACATGCGGCAAGGTATTCATCTCTGCTGCAGGGAGTGGTAAAAATTCCCGAAATCAGGAAATTATCAGAGCATGTTTTCCATATGTATGTAATAGAAAGTACCGACAGGGACAAACTTCGGGATTTCCTTAAGCAAAAAGGAATCGGGACCGGCATACATTATCCCGTTCCCGTACATAAACAACCGGCGATAATAAATCTTTTTGGAGATGTATCCCTGCCGAAAACGGAAGAAGCCGTTGATAAGATATTGTCTCTTCCGATGTTCCCCGATCTGACTGAAAAAGAGATTGATTTTGTGGCGGGATGCATCAGGGAATTTACAGGAAGATAATATGAAAAATTCCGAGACAGGTGTATATCTTTCAGTTTGTGTCCCCGTTTTCAATGAGGAAGAGAATATCCCCATTCTGGTGGACCGTATTGTTAAGGTTATGGAGAAAGAAAATTGTAAGTATGAAATAATTATGGTGGATGATTGCAGTACGGATAATTCATGGAAAGAGATGATTAAAGCGAAAACAAAATACCCGGCCCTGCGCTGCCTTCGGTTTGAAAAGAATTCCGGGGAAAGCGCGGCTGAAGACGCTTCAATGAAAGCTTCCAGAGGTAAAATTCTTATGACCATCGATGCCGACCTTGAAAATGAACCCGAAGATATTCCCGCGTTTCTGGAAAAAATAAAGGATTTCGATTGCGTCTGCGGAACCAGGGTGGGAAAAAGAAAAGACGGTTTTATTAAAAATATGTCTTCGCGGACGGCTAATTTTATCAGGAATAGCATGCTCCAGGATAAAATCACCGATGCGGGGTGCACCTATCGCGCGTTCAGGAAAGAGTGTTTCGAAAGTGTTGTTATGTATAATGGCTTTCACCGCTTTCTTCCCACACTCTTTAAAATGAAAGGGTTTTCAGTCGCGGAGATACCCGTCGGACATTCGAAAAGAATTTACGGGAAATCAAAATACGGTGTCTGGAACAGGCTTTTTAAATCTTTTGCCGATATGCTGGTGGTCAGGTGGATGAAAAAACGGATGCTTAATTATTCAGTGAAACAGGAGAGATAAAATGAGCCAGATAGCAAATTATTTCTTTGAAATAGCGGGCAGGCTGAAAAGTCCATGGGCGATAATAGGGGCTGTGGGTATGATTTGCTTCAGTTCCAGGTTCCTTGTCCAGTGGATAGCAAGCGAAAAGAAGAAACAAAGCGTTATTCCGGTCTCCTTCTGGTATTTAAGCATTGTAGGAAGCCTTCTCCTCCTGGCGTACGGTCTTTTCTATGTAAGGGACCCATTTTTTATCCTTGGTTACATTTTTAACAGCGTAGTGTATTTCCGCAATTTATATTTTATCCATAAGAAAAGCGTTGTTTGACCCTGTAATATTTAAAATACGGTAAAAGAAGTTGAATGCTTTTTTGTCAGATTATAAATTCGATATACTTGTAATTACCGCAGTTTTTATTCTTACCTCATTCGCGGGATATTGGAATATCCCCGTTGAAAGGACACAGGAAGCGAGGGTTGCCGTTACCGCCAGGGAAGCATTGGAAGACGGCAACTGGCTTATTCCCACGCTTAACGGTGCCCCGAGATTAAAGAAACCTCCTCTCATGACATGGATAGTCGCTTTGTCATATAAATGTTTTGGAAAAATAAACGAGTTCAGCGCCAGGTTTCCTTCCGTTCTATTTGCCTATATAGCCGCTCTGGGTATTTTCTTTCTCGGGGTAAGGCTTTTCGGGAGACTGGAAGCCCGGGTTTCATCGCTTGTGATGATTACGGCATTTCAGTTCATAAAACATTCCCGGCTGGCTGAAATTGATATGGCTCTTTTACTTTGTGTTTTATTCACGAAGATGTTCTGGTATCTGGCGCTTTCTTCGCGGGAAAGAAAGCGGTTGTTTTATATTTTGGGGTACGTTGCCGGGGCAGTGGCTGTTAATCTCAAAGGCCCCGCCGGTTTTGTTATCCCGTTTGTATCTTTTCTGACACTGCTTTTGCTGACGAAAAGATTCGATGAATTCAAAAAATGGCTTGACCCCGCCGGCATATTGCTGTGTATCATCCTCAGTTCAAGCTGGTATCTGCTTGCTGTCTTCCATGAAAAAAGCATAGCATCCTCAGTATTCAGGGATGAACTTGAAATAGCATTTATCAAAGGGATAGACCACCCGGGCCCTTTTTATTATTATTTTTACACTCTTTTTATTTGTTTTGCCCCCTGGACGGTATTTATGTACGCGGCGGCTTTTTTTGCGCTGGTAAAAAAAGGGAAAAACAGGGAGATACTTTTTGTTCTGGTATGGTTTTTTGTTTCGCTGGTGCTTTTATCTTTAACACCCAACAAGCAGCCTCATTATGCCTTGCTGGGGTTTCCTCCCATGGCGCTTATAACAGGCTGGTTTGCCGGTGATATCGCGAAGCGTAAAAACACGAAAAAATATGTTAAGATGATAACCTGTATCCTTGTGTCGGCGGTGATGGCGGGAGCACTTGCCGATTCTTTCTTTCTTCATAAAAAAATATATCCGGATTCTTCTTTTAAGGGCTTTGCGGACAAGATAAAGGAAGATAAGATAGATGTCCGGGATATATATACCTATAAGTTCATGAATGCCGAACTCATTTTTTACCTGGGCGGGCCGCTCCCGGTAATAAAACCGGATAAGATCAGCCGGATTTCTGAAAACCGCAGGAATAAGTATATAATAACAAGGGCGGAAGATGTGCCTGATTTGCCTCAGGGCCGGGAACTTATAAGATACCGGTATGACGGCAGGATTTATGTTCTGCTGTCTATCTAGATTCAATCGCTGATTTTGCGGCTTTTATGCCGCTTGCCATTTCATAATCCACAAACCCCGGAACGGGTGAAGGATCGCATAACCGGATGTTTCTTATCTGGTTAAAATAATTTTTGATTACGTTTATTTTATCCTCATAGCCGGCTTCATATAGGGGAAGCGCTTCTTCGAACCGATGGACGTCTGCTTTTATAAATAGTTTCGGCTCCGCAAGAGCCATTGTTTTCAGTTCATATAAAGCCTTGTTTATTATTTCTTCATCTGTTTTGCCCCACAGTTCATCTTTGGAGTCACAGAAATATAATAAAGTTATGCCCGAACAGGCATCATTCCTTCCGGTGTTGAAGAAAAAATGGGCTATTGAAGCGTCTATTCCGGGGTTGGATATGAATACGGGTCCGCGTCCGGCCCGGGCCGGAGCATTAATCAGGATATTGACGCATAAAAGGTTTCTTGCGCGCAGGCTTGATGACGCATCCCTGACATTTTGTGGAATCAGAGAGATAATTGAATTTATAAAATTATAAACCGGACATGCCAAAATCAGTTTGTCAGGGAAATAATCTTTGGTTCCCGCCAGTATTTTTGTGATTGTGTTCCGGGAGATCTCGGTTTCTTTGAGCGGCGCTTCAAATATGAATTTTGTGTTTTTGCGCTTCAAAGATAAAAAAAGCCTGTCGGTTAGCTGCAGAGGTCCCTCATCCGAGTAAAAAGTATTGCTTCCCGAAAGGAAACCGTTTTGCTCTATCGGGACCAGGAAAGAACCGAGGTCTGCCCATAAGAAAGGGCTCAGATTTTTACAGGGGGTGCCGAACATCTTTTCCAGAAAAGCCTTGAAAAAAAGCCCGTATAATCCTTTGCCGATATGTCTTGCCGCGAGATATTCCAATGTGTTTTCTGAGCTCCCGCCCCTGTCCGGGCCGCCAAACCTTTTAAAGAGAAAGGATAAACTCCCGGATATGCTCAGGAGACTTATGGCGGACATGAGGTTTTCGGGATAAGTTTTGAATCCGGCTTCAGTAAAAAATACGGGGCGCAGGCATATTGTCTTTATTCCCCCGGGATAGAGTTCCCGTGACATTTTCAGTGATTCAGAAGACTGCAATGCAAGGTTTTTGGGATATACGTCGAAGATGTTTTCGCCGGATTTAACGGTTTGTAATATCCCGCCGGGACTTTTCGCAGGGCTGAACACGACGGGGGAAACGCCTTTTTTGCAAAGATAGTGAGCCGCTGATAACCCGCGAAGACCGGCTCCGGCTATTATAATGGTTTTATCCTTGTTCTTTTCCATAATATATAATAATAGAATATGCGAACTGCTATGGAGATTTTCCGGGAAAATTTATATAATATCCGCTTCCTGAAGTCCTAAAAGGGAGCAGGTTTCCTTAATGAGTTTTTCCTGAATGGGCGCAAAAGATTTATCAGAGCCGGAAAGCTTTTTTACCGCCGTGAGTATAGACATCTTTTCCGCGGCGGTATAGGATTCGCTGATTCTCTCTATTATTTCCGCACCGGGCGATTTTTCCATTTCAACGGAAACAAAATGGTATATCTCATCTATATCGTCTTCAGTTGCGCCTTTTGCCTGCAGGAAATCGTTCAGGCAGTTAAGTTCTCCCATAGCAACGGAGCCGTCGGAAGCAGTCATCAGAACCCATAAGAGGGAAATGTCTTTTATGAGCTCTTTCCCTCTATTTTTGACGGGTTTTTTTTCGGGTTTTTTGGTTTTCATCACAACTGATTATACTTCTTTTAATTTTATATGTAAAATTAAATAGTGATTTTTAAATACATTGACAGTATAGTATTAATATAATATTATTTCTTCCCTCTTGAAAAAGAACTTTGCGGCCAGATAGCTCAGCAGGTAGAGCAGAGGACTGAAAATCCT
>DJVC01000024.1 GCA_002440765.1 bacterium UBP3_UBA6266
TCCGGTTATTGTGATACACAGGGTTACTACATATTGAAGGACACATATTCCAAGACATATGAAGCAAGCAAAGATACATATGTAGATATACACACTAATGGGCAATATTCGTTTATAGTGATGCCTAATGGATCCGGAGCCCCATCAATACCCACCTCAGCTCAAAGACTGGCAAAAGTTGTTACAAATGGGTCGGCTATAACGAGTGTTGAAGATTTGAGGGTTACGAGCCTGATAAAGACGAATTTCGACGGAGTAAGAGACAACCCGAATGAAGCGTCTCTTAATAACCTAATGGGATGTGAAACATCGTCGCAAGAGGATGATTATGCTTTCCGCGCCGGCGTTGTATGTCGGTATGCGACAACGGCAACGGTAACCATTACCAAAGGCGCAGTAACAATCAATAAAGAGAAAAGAAGAAATACGAATGATTTAACGGTCAGTATTGCGGACCATTGGGATTATCCGGTAGTTTCGGCTTTTACAGTTGATACAACGTATTATTTATGGGTTACGGCCGATACATCCAATATAAAAACGTTTGATAAGGTTATCGGCACTTCCGCAACGTCACCTGACGGGGGGGGCGGTTATACAAATTACCGGCTGGCGGGTATGTTCCGGACAGATTCTACCGGACTGATCTGTAGTGTTACAAATATAGGAGATGATGTAGGAGAAACCGTCTGTGAAACAGGTTGGTTTGCTGTAGATTATAACCATACCTATACGATTTATCATTTCTTCAACCAACAGTTTTACAGGTCAATAATAGTGTTATATAGCGCTAATGCCGCCGGGACAAGCAACGTTCTGCAAATGGGCATGGGTACTACCGCCGGCACGAACGGGAACATAGTTGCTGTGGCTCCCTACGACAATGATTATGTGAAGATACAAACTGGCTCGACTTACATTTTAGACACCGGCTCGGGTCNNGGTGACATATGGATCCTTTAACATTAGCGGCGATTTTATTGGGCACCGGATCTTTAGGATTGAGTGCTTATGGCATGTTCGGTAAAAAAGAGAAAAAGCCGAAATTTAAAGATGTTGAATTACCGGCGAATCCATATGAACCCGAGATTGCAAAATATGTCAAAGATAAACTTAATCCGGGATATAAGGCGGAAGGTTTATCGGAGGGGCAATTAAGAGCGTTAATCAATACAAGCACGAGAAGAATTGATGAGGAAGCGGCAAAAAGAGGGAATGCATTAACGGAAAAAGCTAACAGAATGAGAGTTGGACCATCGTCGTTTTTCTTGAAGAAATATGATGAGGATATTGTCAGGGATACGGAGAGACGGAAAGGTGACAAGGGATCTGATATCAGGATTAAAAATGCTTTTGATGCGCTGAATAGAACCGAACGCGAGAGGGGGACGGCTTTAAATGCGGCAATAGGAAGTTATGGCGGAAAATTACAAAGAGCATCCGGCCAGAAAGCTTTTGATATGAGCAAGTATATCTCGGACCTTGGGTTATATGAAGGGAGTGAAGCGGCTGGTGGTGCAGCTGCCGGCGCCGGATTAGAAACATTAATTTCAATGTTAGATATGTTGAACGGTAAAACAGGTGGTGGAATAAGTCGTAAGAGGATAAATCCTGACGCATATACTTTTAATCTCAAAAACATGCCCAGTTTTATATAAAAGGGAGGAGCTATGAATCAACAAGGAGTGGCTTTAATAAACCAGTCAATCGCGCGAGCAATGGCCAATCTATTGACTCGCCGTGAAAACAGAAATATCAGGGAAGACAACGACACATTTAAGAAGATGTATTTGAACCTTGCCATGGGTGATAGAAAATATAGCAGGGAAACAGCGGAAACAGAGAAAAAGATACAAGCGTATAAATGGAAAGGCGAGATGTTGGCAGATGAGAGGAAGGCGATTTTGAAGAAAGATGTGTTATCCGAAGACGATACAACCCGGCTTGCAGCTATAAATAAAGAGTTGAGCGGCCTGGCTTCGAAGATTGCCGGATTATCGGGAGTAAAAGATTTTGATTTTGGAGGGATTGGGGTAAAGGCCTCCGCCGAAGCCGGAGTCGGAAAAAAAGAAAGTGAAAGCGGAACAGGTATAGCATCTTATGATATTGCCCAAAATATTAAAGGACTGGATCCCCAAACGCCCGCCAGGGCCGGTACACGGTTTGTTGAACAATTTATCAGGGGGATCAGGGGCGAAAAGCCAGGCGAGCCCGGCAAAATGGTTGCCGATAAAATATATCCTACCACTACAGGAAGTCAGAAGAAATGGCTTTTGAATAAGGCATTGTTAGGCCCTGTATTGGGGACTTTTGCGGATATAAGTAACGTTGATGCCGGCAAAACAGCTGTGGATATGGGAAAAAAAACAGGTAAATTTGGAGTAAACGTTTTGAAAACATTAGCTCCTTTATACTTTCAAAGTCTCAAAAAACGGAAGAAAAAAAGCAATACTCTAAATGAATTAACCGCTGTTGAATGAGGATATTAAATGGCGAATGTAAGCGCGCAATCACAGCCCAAGGGGTTATGGAAGATCCTCGATTATTTGAATCGCTTAAATTATGCGATTGCCAACCCCGCTAAGAAGATTGTAGATAAAGAGAAGGATACCCCTCTTTCAATACTGAAAGCCTCGTGGCGGGGCTTATCCGGTCAAGAAAGGACCACATTCAGCGATGTGTTAGGAGAAGCCGGTTGGAATCCTAAGTCTGTTCCCGGAAAGGCTGCCAGGGGTTTGTTAGGTTTTGCCATGGATGTAGGCCTGGACCCTTTGACTTACATGGGTATCGGGGCATTTACCAAGGCGGGCCAAGCCAGTAAGGTGGCAAAAGGGATCGATGCAGCCGCAGATGCTGCCCGGGTAGCGCAAAAAACGAAGATTTTAAGAGCCGTGGCCATAGCGAAAAGAGCGAAAAAAACCGGAAATACCGCGATTTTTGATAAAGCCATGACTCTTGCGAAGAAGATCCATGCCGGCACCCCGAAGATTATAGATGATATTTACAAGAGTGCAGGGAAATACGAAGCAGTTATACGGAAAGGTGTTGTTAAGCCCCTGGCAGACACAGCATCAAAACAGGCTGAATTAGGGCAAAGGGCATTAATATCTTTAGCCGGCCGGCCATTAGTTAAGGGTTCAAAAGCGATAGAAGGTCTGGAAAGGGCCGGAGAAATAATAGGGAAAACCAAGCTGGGCGGCGCGGCAAAAAAAATGTTTATTCCCGGGAAAACAGGGAATAAAGAGTTGGATGATATCGTCGAGAAAATTTTACCTAAAAAAGGTTTTAAAGAAGAAGAATATTTGGATGTGGCCAGATCATTTAAAGCAGCGATAAACCGCGTGGCCAAGGAAAGAGGTGTTACCCCGGATGAAATAGGGAAAACAATCTCGCAAAAAGTAGAGTTGGCAAAAGAAACGGGTAATAGTTTGTCGAGAAGGTTTAGATATCAATCAGCTGCAAAAGAGCACGTAGAAGACTTAAAAAAAATATTTGACGGCATTAAATCTGATATTGGGATTAAATCCGGAAATATCGTTGACGTAAAACATATCTCGACTATAAAAACAAAAATAACAAGGAAGAGAGGAGAAGCAAGAATACTGGCTGATAAACAATTTTCCGGTATGCTTCCAAATTTAAACTATGGAACGGAAGACTTGGGCGATATTCTGCGCGGGGTGATTTTCGTGGATAATTTGAGCCAGTCGCCGGCAGTTGTAAAAAAGCTGTCAAAAAAATTAGAGAAAATGGCGGTTGAGACCTCTCTTGTTGCCCCCAGGGGGAAGTGGGGGTATAGGAATATTCACGTTGATGGCGTATTGCCCGGGGGGCAAAAAGTAGAGATACAAATCGGGACACCGGATTTTTGGAAGTCGAAACACCGCGCGCATAAGATTTTTGATATATGGAGAGATGTACCCGAGAAAAAATTATCTTTAGGGGGATTAACTAAGCAATCTGATGATATAAAAAAGTCCCAAGAAATATTTTTAGCGGCAGTTAATAAAGAAGCTAAAAAAATAGGCTATAAAGATTACAGAGAATTGAGTGACCTGGAAGATAGAATACGATTGGCGGCGTCTGCCGATATAGGTGTTGACGTCCAGAAGAGCTCCAAAGTGCCCAGGGCAGGAACCCATTCATCAATATTAGGATCAAACATACAAAAAGCTTCCGCGCCAGTAGTCCCTGGGGGTGGGGAAATCCATTCCCTTAGCAAAACACCTTCTTTGAGTGAATATTCGTATTTAGGCCCTGACATTTCTTCCTCCATTCAAAATATACTATCAAGGGGCGAAAAAGTCAATATTGATGATTTTGCCAAGCACTTCGCGTATGAGTTTGACAAGATACATAGAGCAGAAACAGGGCTGGGAATAAAAACGGCTAAACTTACCGCTGACATAGGTTATATGCCGCATATCGGCACTCCGGAATATGTAAAGTTTACTAATAAAAAGAAAATTTTTGGCAACGCAAAAGTCTGGAGTGATAAACATCCGAACCAGCTCCGCCGGCAGTTAGGAGAAGTAATATTTCAAGATGATTCCAGAAAAATGATTTACGAGCTTACTCCGGATGAGATCGATAAGGCTGTAAAAAACGGGGCCGAGATCCATATTTATACGTTAGATGAAGCAAATAAGTGGTCGAGAGCCAAGGGATTTAAGGGAGATGCTTTCTATACTGATCCGGCAATTGCGTATGGAATAAGAGGTGTTAGATCCGCGCGGGCCCAGGCGGGAGCTGAGTTTATCCAGGAGGTTAAAAAATTCGGCAAGCCGGCAAAAGAAGCCCCGAAAGATTGGAAGGAAATTAATAGTGAGCTTTTAAAAGACCATAGTTTCTTAAAGGGTCTGAAATTCGAACCGGAAGTAATAGATGAGATAGAGAGAGTTTATCAAAAAGTTACAGGACTTGAGGAAGTCAACGAGTTTTTAAAAGTATACGATAAGGTTCTTAACTGGTGGAAAGGCCAGGTGTTAATCAGCCCGGGATACCATTTGAGAAATGTTATCGGAAATGTCTGGAACAATTATTTAGCCGGCGTTAAGAATCCTGAAGTTTATAGCCTGGCCGCTAAGATACAAAAAACATATAAAGGCGGGCAGGGGTTAGGCCAGCTGAAATCAATTAAAATCGGGCTTCCCGGGGGCAGAACACTTAATAGTGATGCATTGATAACAAAAGCCCGGCAGTTGGACGTTATAGGGAGCGGTTGGTATGCCGCTGATATCCCAACCGCGATTGAAGAAGGAATAAGAAAAGGAACGTTAAAACCGTGGAAACAGAATAACTGGCTGTTTGTAGGCAACAAAAAGGTTGGGACATATCTCGAAAATCAGGGCCGGTTGGCTCATTTTATAGACCGTATCCGGAAAGGGGATTCTTTTGAAGACGCTGCTAAATCGGTAAAAAAGTATTTATTTGATTATCAGAATCTTACTGAAACGGAGCGAAGGATTTTTAAGAGAATTATGCCGTTTTATACGTGGACCCGGAAGAATGTGCCTCTGCAATTAGAACATCTTTTAAAAGAACCCGGGAAATATACCGCAATTTATAAGGCGAAAACCAATTTTGAAAAACAGCAGGAAGGTGTGCCGGATGAAACGTGGATGAGCGAATGGATGAAAGAAAATGCTCCTGTCAGAATCCGGAAAGGGAAGGACGGAAATTGGCAATATTTTCTGTTGGATAGGTGGTTGCCGGCTGCGGATATAGTGAAAATTGCTGCCGGGCAAGAATCAATAGTGGGATTGTTGAGTCCCGCAATTAAAATGCCGTATGAGCATATGACAAATAAAGATCTTTATTTTGGCCAGGAGATAGAAAGATATGCCGGAGAAACAGGGTCGTATTTAGGGTTGAAGCTGCCTAAAAAAATTATTCACTGGCTTAGAACGATAAGAATTTTAAACGATTTGAATAAACTGAATCCTTTTAATGTTTTCGGGACTAAGGAAAAGATAAGCATCTTTGGTAATTTGCCCAAAGGTGTTGTGCAGATGCCAGGGAAAGAACGTACTGCCGGCTATTTATTGGGTGGTAAATTATACCCTTATGATGTGGAAAAAGGGAAGCGGTGGGCTGAATACAGAAAAAGAAAAGATATTTCTAAGCTTAAAGCCGCGTTGAAGAAGGCAATAAAAGAGGGGCGGAAAGAAGAAGCCAGGAAGATATTAATGTTAATTGATAAGAGGAGGAAATCTGTATGAGGAAGAAAGAATTATTGGCAATTGTTGCAATCTTCGTTTTTATCGCAATTGCGGGGTGGGCTGTGTATGCCATAGCGGCGCCCAGAACGACATTAGAAAGTGCGACAGGAATAGATATCAGCACGGGGAATCCTCTACCTGTAAACCTTGTGACAGCATTGCAAGCGGTAAGTGCTTGGGGGACGTACAGAGATGTGCTCCATTCGGCGGCTACGGAATATTTATACTCTGTTCCGATCGATGCCAAAGCTGCGATGTTTAAAGTTATCCGGACGGCGAATTGTGTATATACAGCGGAGCGAATAGGCCAAGTTGCAACACCTACCGGCCATTATGACACGTGGTATGAATCAAGCGGATATACGATAGACAATTTAAAAAATCCGTCTTGCTCTATATATTATGCCGGATCGGCAGGCGATGAAATTGTTATCAGAATAGCAAGATAAAAGGGGGTGACAGAATGAGAAAGATTTTAATACTGATCTTATTGCTTCTTGTTACCCCGACATTCGCGCTGAGCCAGAATTTTTTTGAGCGATGGGGTGAAAGTCAAGGGTATATATATCCTCTCGGGAACAAGAAAGTTTTGATCGGGGACCTTTCCGGGAATTATATCGTTATAGACCAGAATGTAATCAGTCGCGGCGGAAACGACTTGCTTAAATTTACTACGAGCTACATTCAAATGCCGTATGGAATGATAGTCGGCGCCGAAGCGTATAACAATATGATAGACGACAGCGTTCACGGGACCGGCTCCACAACGTTATATATCGGGAATAAAGCAATAGCAGTTGACGGTTCAAGCCCGACATTTGCTAATTGTTTTCTTACGGGGAATCTAAGTATTAAGCCTGCCGGCGCTGTTGGAGATAGCTCGTATGTTGATTTTACTGACGGTCGCGCAAGCGTGGGTTATGACGGGGTGAATGGGATAGCGTATTTAAGAGCCGGCGGCGACAAGTCAATAGCATTTTTCGTCAATAATAGCGATACCTCAGCCGGTTGTTTTGAAACAGACGGCGATTTCGTAATTAAAAACGGGCAGATTCATGTCGAAGACGATTTATCGGTGAAATATTATGATGTTGAGATTGTAAATTGTAATTATAACGATGTCTACATGTGTTCTTGGGGAGATACGGATTTCAATTTGTTTTATAACAGTGCAAGCGGAGAAAATAAAGAGTTTAGTTTTTATGGATATATTACCGCTGCAAGCAGTCAAAAAAGAGGCTATATAAAGGTTGATGATAGCGACGACTATATCCATATGGCAAGGGAAGATAGCAATATTTTAGGGTTAAAGGTTGATATGCCTTTGGTGTTGGGAACAGATACAATTGTTCATACGGGAACATCTGATTTTTATACCGAGCGCTTTAAAAACGATGCTGATACAGGGTGGTATTGGGATAATACCACGAGCAGATTAATATTCGGTTATGACGGTAATTCAATTTTAGAGGTGACAGACATTACCGCGTATGTGCCTAACGGAATTGCAATTAGCGCCTACGACGGAAATAACGTTATAAGTTCAAGTTCTTTCGGCGGTGGAGGATCAACAACCCTATATATTGGAGATTACACCATTGACGTTACCAATCCGTCCGACGAGAGATGTAAAGAAAACATTCAATTAACCAGATATGGGTTACCTGAAATCCTGGCTTTAAATGTTGTGGATTATAACTATAAAGCGGCAATGTTAAATGACACTTCCACGCAGACAGGATTAATAGCACAGGAAGTTGAAAAAGTAATACCCGAGGCGGTAGCTATAAGAACATTCGGAGTTAAAGAGGTTGAGATTTCAAAGGAAGAAGCTGTCGGGAAAACTGTTAAAAGCTTAAAAGGTGGATATACGCAGGTTGAGGATAAGTACTTCAAAAAAGTTATAAAGATAGAAGAACAAGAAAAGTTTATTGAGGTTGAGAAGGTTGTCGAGATAGAGCCAGGCAAACATGAAAAAATACCTATCACAATATCAAAAGTAGTCAAAAAGAAAACCTATTCCGACGTTGAAGTTTCGGAAGATGAAGCTACAACAACACACACCTTTTTGAAAGATAAATGTTTTGAGAAAGACGGTAAATATTACCGGAAAGAGCCGGAATATACCGACTTTAAGCAGGTTGATTATAAAAAGCTTGTGCCTGTGCTTATAAAAGCGGTCCAAGAGCTATCGTCGGAAGTTGAAGCGCTAAAAGCACAAAAGGAGTAACAGAGTGAGAAAAATATTATTGTTAATGTTTCTGCTTCTTTCTACCCAAGTTTTTGCCGTTTTCGGGCAATTTTACGAAAAATGGAAAGAAAGCAATGGCTCCATAAAGCCCAATAGAGCGAACATAGTAGAAACACCGCAGATAAAAGTTACCGATGAAGCAGATGTCAGCGGCAAAGCTGATGTTTATGATTCTTTTTCTGCTGTTTGGGTTGATACAGCCGGGACTGTTTGGGGCGGCACTATGTCTGGCTTAAAGAAGTCAACCGATAAGGGGTTGACCTTTACACTTGTAGACGTGGCCGTAAGTGCGGTTGACAGAAGTACTGTGTTTCAGGCGGCTAATGGGTATTTATATTGGAACCAGTGGGGAACGGGCAAGATAAGACGCAGTACAGACGGTGGCAACACGTGGGCTGATGTTCATTCTTTTGACGGTACAGATAGCGGTCTGTGGGGTATATGCGAGGATTCTTTGGGGTATTTATATGCCGGCATATACACAATGGAATCGGTGGTTGCTGACGTTGTTTTGCGTTCTACGGATAACGGAGCGAATTGGACAAGCGTTTATGACGGCTCTGATCAACATGTTCACGATATAGCCTGTGATCCTGGAACTGACTATATCTATGCTACGGTTGACGGTGGCGGTATAGGCACGTCCAGGATAATTCGGTCAGTAGATCACGGGGAAAACTGGACTTCCATAGATACCGGTACGACTTATGTGGCGATAGGGTTTTTGTCTGGAATGAGGTTGTTTGCTAAAGAAGCAAACGGCGAGATATATAAAACAACAGATGATGCCTCTTTTACAAAAGTTTATACTGCCGGTTCAAATCTTGCCGGCTTTGACGCGGTAAAAGATGATAACGGCCGGCTCTATTTTGGGCAGGTAGCTTTGGCGGCCGGCCAGCACCCTCAAATAATATCTACTGTTGACGGCACAAACTGGAACATAGCGTGGAAGGCTCAGTCTACAGGTGCTTGGCACGGGGTAAACTGGATGTCTAATGTTTCACCGGCTGGTGATATTTATGTTTCTGTCGGTGGTTCAATCGACCATAACTTCAGGTTTTCTCAGAGCAATCCGGTTTACACAAATGAAATAAAAGCAAATATCAATCCGCTTGTTTTTGGCGGCAGTGAAAGCACAGATGAGAAATTAACATACGACTTCAGGACAGAGGAAAATAAGGTTATTGTGGGTTCTATTTCGAACGTTTCAGAAATTGAATTTCAGAATATGAAAATATTAGCCGACGGCATTGTAACTAATGCTCCTTCAAATTGCCGTGTTTACAGGGGAACAAGCGATCAGACAATAACAAAAAATACTTGGGTTAAAATTGAATTTAACGCCGAAAGTTACGATGCAAAAGATGAGTTTGATTCAACAACAAATTACAGATTTACGGCAACGGACCCAGGCATATATCTTTCAACTGGTGCGTTGCGCGTTAAATTATTAACGGCAGACACAAATGTATATATTGTAGCTAAGGTGAACGGCACCGAAGTAAATAGATACAACACAGCCCCGTGCAAATCTTCGTGGTTCAGTTTTCCTTTTGTTTTTACGCTAAAACTGGCTGCAAGCGATTATGTCGAAATATATTTTTACCATGAAGATTCGGCTGATAGGGCGCTACATGCTGACGGGCAGTATACATGGTGCAGTATCGAAAAAATACAATAGGTCTTATTTATCTATGAACGGTATTGAAAAAGTTGACGGTGGTTATAAGTTCAGCGATGAATCTGTTTTTAGGCTCGTGGATCACGTTGCGTCTATCCGGACCGAAGTCGCACAAATTAAAAAAGATAGAGAAACCGATAAGGCAGAGGCAAAAGAGGCTCGAAAGAATGATAACGAAGCCATAAAAAACATGATTACCAATTTGCCGATCGAAATACGCGAAGGTTGTCCGGTATTCCGGTTGACCGCCGGCACTAAACACGAGCCGGACAGCGAGAGGATACATAAAGTTAATGAATTTAAAAGGGATCAGGCGTTTTTAAGGAAAGCCCGGAAATCGTCGAAGTATATCGGAGCGGTATTTGGAGCAGGGTTTGCTTTTATTGCAAGACAAAAAATAGTTACGCTGTTTACTGCGATAGGAGATTTTTTCAAGAAATGACGGAGAATTTAGAAAATAAAAAGAAACTGGCCAAAATTCATTTAAAAACACAGGGTTTAACAACAGCCCTTTTAACTCTTGAAGAAACCGTAAAAAATCTCAAGGTAGATGAAGTAATAATGCACCAGGTAAAGGCAGAGGTTCAAACCTGCCTGGATATTAACTATCAAATAAGGAAATTGGCGGAGAGTTAATTATGAGAACGTTTATAAGTATATTGCTTTGCGTGTTGCTTCTGGGTTTATTCGGATGTTTCCGGACGACTCTTGTCGTTGTTAAAGGTGGAGCGGATTATATATATCCGATATGTAAAGGCAAGGGGACTGTTATAGAAAAGACGACTTATATGGAAGATGGGAAGTACGCTGATGTTAAAACGGTGATAACAATAACGGATGATAACGTTACTGTGGAGGAAACCTTGAAAAGCAAACAAGGCGAAGTGCCGCCGGATGAAGACGGGGATGACAAAAAAGAAGATGAGGTCCGACCGGAGGAAAATGCCGCTGGATAAAAAATATTTAATCGAATTGCTGCAGCCCGGGGACATTATTTTATACCAGGGCGACGATTCGATGTGTTCGCGCGTTATTCAGAAATATCAGCTTTGGAAGTTCGACGTTGAGCATGCTCAGTATACGCATGTCTCGGTTAGCGGCCGGGGAGGCGTGATAGTAGACGTTGCTCCGCCGCGTGTTAAGATAGACAACATTTTTGAGAAATATGTCGGCCGGTATGTAAAAGTACTGCGGTATCGAGAATACCAGGGTGATATGAAGCAGGGTGAGGTCGCGTTTTGGTCCGCATCGAACTGCAATAAAAATTATGATGTATGGGGAATTGCGGCATTTAAATTTCCCATCCTATATAAACTGCCGATAATTAAGAACCGGATAGAATACCTCAATTTCTGTTCGGATAATGGATTGTGGAGTATCCGGCAGGTTTTCCCAGACGCTATGAGTAGCTTAGATCCCAATAGATGCATGCCTGCGCATTTTTCGGCCGCTATTGGAGAAGAATTCATTTTGAAAGCCGAAGGCGAAGTGCCTTCTGAATAGAGGAGTAGCGGATATGTTTAAACTCGGCGCGAGATTAGGGTTAAGAGATCCCCGGAACTTAAGGTTTGGAAATTATATTAAAACCAAGAGGATACTTCCAGAAATACCCCTTAAAATTGATTGGGATAGCGATGTAATGGATAAATATCAAATGTTCGGTAATGATCTGGCCGGAAATTGTGTGTTTGTGGCCGCGGCAAATCAGATAGTCGGATCGGCTGTTAAGACTGGCGATCCCTGCGATATTACTACAGGGAAGGTGTTAAGAGAGTATTCTGATGTTACAGGATATGATCCTGAGACTGGGGCAAATGATAGGGGATCATTTCCCGAAGATGTTTTGAGGCACCTCAGCAAAAAGCCTATAGGCGACCCTTTCCGGATTGAGGCGTGGGGTGAGATAGATATATCAAATCTCGAAGAGATAAGGGCCGGTATGTATTTATTTGGGGGTATATTTACGGCTCTTTATCTCCCTATTACCGCCCGCGATCAAATCGAAAATGGTGAAGTCTGGCATATAAACCGAAAGACTGCTTTCAGGAAACGGCGTGCCGGATCCTGGGGTGGGCATATGACCATGACCCGGTTTATGAATAGCTCTGAAAAAGATATTGATATCCGGACTATAACCTGGGCCAGACAACAAAAGATGACTGAAGAGTGGTGGCGGAAGTACTGCGCTGTCGCGTATTTTTTTATCACTGAAAAGTGGATATCGGATCATACAGGAAAGACCCCTGCGGGATTTGACCTGGAAACGCTTCTTGCGGACGTTGAGGAGTTGAGGAAGTAAATTACCGGAAGCTTGAAATTTTTATGGTAGATGATATAATTAATGTGTTTTTTATACATGAAGATTTTACTTGACAAGGGGTATCGCATACGTTTAATGTACAGCTGTGGGGGCGCTTTATATAGAAATTATATAGAAAGTGATTAGCCTGTGGGCCAATAATTGTTAGGGGCAACAATGTTGGTGAAAAGGTTTTAAATACGGGATCGGTCTTTTCGCAAGAAGGACCGTATTTTTTTGAGGCGGATGTTGGAGGTGTTTATGGGTAAAATTGTCGATGTTTACAAGGAAATGGTGGATAAATATTTGGAGGAAAAGGCTACTGTTGTTTTTGCGAATTCGAATGTAAGTCATGCCTCGTATATTATACAGAGAATGCTTGAATCCGCAGAGAAAGAAGTGTGTATATTATCAGGTACCTTCAATGACGTTTTTTATCAAGGAGCTGAAGTTAAAAAGGCTTTTCAGGTAGCGGCTAAATCTATTTATAAAAATGGGGGCTCTATCAGAGTTATTACCGCGGATGAGCCAGATACAAAGGATTTAAGGCAGCTTTTTAAAGAGGTAAATGAAAGTGCTGGTGGCAAGGATGTTGTAAAATACATTTCCGCTATTAATGGCGGAAAACCTGAAGATATTCAACATTTCATTGTAGTAGATAAGCTAATGTATAGAGAAGAGGAAAGGCATCCTCTTTTAAAAGAGCCTCTCGAGCAGGCTAAAATAAAGGCGGAGGTTTGTTTTAATGCAAAAGAAAAAGCCTCTTTTCTCGCAAGCAGCTTTAATTCTATATGGGAGAGATTGAGCGCGCATTGAAATGAAATACACTTCCCTCTCTTTCTTTTGTTCTCTTTTTTTGGCTTCTGAAGCCTTTTTTCATGCATTTATCGTAAAGAGATCAGGAACGGTGATTACTTCTTTAAGAGAAGAATTCGATAGTCATTTTGTAAAAAGCGGGGAAGAACCAAGTGATGATAAACAAGTCAAGTTGCAGACCAGAATTCATAACTTAGAAAGGTTTTTTAGCTGTTGGAATACTGTTGCCCGCAGAGGCACTGTAGTTGTAACGTTCCTTTCCTTTTTCTGTATTTTTTGGTTTTTTGTAATAGCGCTTTCTTTGGAAGGTTCCTTGGCTCCATTTTTGAGTTGGATGAAACCTAAAATTATAGTAATAGCTTCAATTTATTTTAGTTTAAAATTGGGTTATTTTGTGGTGCAGTATTGTCTCGTAAATCACCTTTTTAGAGATATACGGTTACTCCAAGAAAATGCAATCCCTCCTGGAGCAGATCTTTTGCGAGCTCGAAGAAACAATGAATAAAATCAAGGGCTTTGTGATTTTTATATTGGGGAAGTGTCGGTTAATATATTCAAAATGTCCTTCTACTCCCAGGATGTCTATTAAATCTTCTGCCATGACTATCCTTTTTTCATCTGTTTTGCCACAATGGTTAATGCCTGTATTTGTTCGGGAGTCATTTCTTTTAAAGATTGAGCCAGCTCTTCGGCGGGTGTGATTTTCTGCGGTTGGACTTCTACCTGTTTTTCCGGTTCAGGTGCTTCTTTTGTTTTACTTTCTTCTTTGGTGTTTTGTTTTAATAGATTAACTAATATCTGCTTGCGGATTTTGTCGTTTTCTGTTTCTGCCCATGAGGGGATTAGGAAGATGCAGCAAAAATTAGAAAGTCCTATCATGCCAAGACATAAGAGGGTAAGGATTGGCCCTCCGCCTTCTAATGTAATTACTATATCAAAGAAAATACAACCCGGCAGAACGATAAAAAGAATAACATTATAAAGAGTAACAACATTTTTCCGCTTAAAATATCTGGCGTGGGCGCCTACAATGCCAATTAGAAATAATAAAAGATACGCAATCCCCACAGATTTTTTCTTTTGCTCAAATTCCCTTTGTAGAATTTTATATTGATGTTCGGAAAGCCGGGAAACACCGGTTGTAAAGTCTAATAAATATTTGTTTCTTATGATTTCCCCAAAATTGTGAAAAGAGCCACAGGGGCATTTTATTGATATTGCAGAAATGTCTTTTGATTCATAAATGTCTTTAAAGATATTTATATCTGCCTTATGGGTTGTTT
>DJVC01000040.1 GCA_002440765.1 bacterium UBP3_UBA6266
CTCTTGCCGATAGAATGCTGGAAATAACGGGTTCGATTGATAAGCGTGAATTCCGTGAGCAGGTCCTTGATGATATGGATTTAGAGCGGGAAAGGGGCATAACCATTAAGGCGCATCCTGTCCGCATTGATTATAAAGCTGACGACGGGCAGACATATATGCTTAATATCATCGATACCCCCGGCCATGTTGATTTTGCCCACGAAGTTTCAAGAAGCCTTGCTTCCTGTGAAGGCGCGCTTTTACTTGTGGATGCTTCTCAGGGAGTGGAAGCTCAGACAGTCGCGAATATACATCTTGCATCCAGCTACGGTTTAAAAATAATTCCTGTTATCAACAAGGTTGATTTACCTAACGCAGATGTGGAAAGTGTTAAACACCAGATTGAAGATATCCTGCAGATTCCGGCCGATGACGCGGTTCTGACGAGCGCAAAGACGGGTAGGGGAATAAAAGAGCTCCTCGAAAGGATTATTGACCAGATTGATCCGCCCGCCGTTCCGGGCGTGAACAAATTAAAAGCGCTTGTATTTGATTCAGTATATAACTCTTTTCGCGGTGTGATACTGCATATAAGAATGTTTGGCGGAAAAATAGGCAAGGGTATGAAGATTTTTTTAATGGGGAGGAACAAGATATTCGAAGTCGTGGAGGTAGGTATCTTTAAACCCAAAGCAACTCCTGTCAGTGAACTTCTATGCGGGGAAGTTGGCTATGTCATCTCTAATATCAAGGATGCTTCGGATATTATCATCGGCGACACTATCACAAGCGAGAAGGACCCTGTTTCGGAAGCGGTTCCGGGATTTAAGCAGATACATCCTATGGTTTACAGCGGAGTTTATCCTTCCAACAGCGCGGATTATCCGGATTTGAAAAGCGTTCTCGAAAAATTTTCTTTAAATGACGCTTCCCTGAAATTTGAACCCGAAAATTCCGCGGCGCTCGGTTTCGGTTTCAGATGCGGATTCCTCGGTCTGCTGCACATGGAAATATTCCAGGAAAGGATAGAGAGAGAATATAGCCTGGATATTGTGATGACCCATCCGAGCGTTATATACAGGATTAACCTGAAAGGCGGCGAACAGGTATCTATAGATAATCCGTTAAAATTACCTCCCGTGAATGAAATAGATAATATTGAAGAGCCGTTTGTGAAAATGTTTGTAATATGCCCGACTGAATCACTGGGCTCTATTATTCAGATTTGCAGGGACAGAAGAGGGGATTTGCTGCAGACAGAGACACTCGATCAGAGGAGAGTGCTGATGACCTTTGATATGCCCATGAATGAGATTATAATCGATTTTCATGATAAGATAAAATCTGCGACAAGAGGTTTTGGTTCCATGGATTATGAGTTTGACAGATATAAGACATCAAATATCGTTAGACTTGAGATTCTTGTTAACGGAGAACCGGTTGACGCTTTTTCGACGCTTGTGCATTCGTCCAAAGCTGAGACAAAAGGAAGGCAGATAACTGAAAAATTGAAGGAGCTTATTCCCCAACATCTTTTCCAGATACCGTTGCAGGCCTCTGTGGGAGGCAAGGTAATCGCCAGGAGCAACATAAAAGCGCTAAGGAAAGATGTAACTGCAAAATGCTACGGCGGGGATATAACCAGGAAGAGAAAGTTGCTTGAAAAACAAAAGGAAGGCAAAAAAAAGATGAAGTTGGTAGGGAAAGTCAATATTCCCCAAAGAGCGTTTACCGCCGTGTTGAAAAACGATTAACATAAAGGAGATACCGTGAAAAAAATAACAGAGGTAAAAAAATATCGGGATACAAAAAAGGCTTATAAATCGGTCAAAGAACTCATAAAAAGAGCAAAGAGGGAAAAGGGCAGAGACTGGTATCAAAGCGCCATGAAGACTATATCTGAAGTCAGGCAGGCATTGAAGGGCAGGCGGGACATCGATGCCGCATTACAGAAAATATTACTGCTTGAAGACGAATTGCGAAGATATAAAAAAGGGGCTTTCAGGGAATTTATTGAGTCTCTTTTATGGGCGGGCATACTTGCTTTGATAGTCCGCGGATTATTTTTACAGCCTTTTAAGATTCCGACCGGCTCCATGGAGCCGACACTTCACGGATCCTATGATAATGGAGACAGGATTTTTGTTAACAAAATTATTTTTGGGTTAAGATTACCGTGGATTGCTTATGACAAAGAAAGGCAGCCTATCCCGTTACAATTAAAATATTCTCCCGTAATAGTTCCTGTAAAAGAACCCGAAAGATGGGATATAGTTGTTTTTCAGACAAGAAACATAATAGGACTTGACCAGCATAAGGATTATATAAAGAGGGTTATAGGGCTTCCCGGGGAAACAATTGAAATTAAAGATGGGGATATATATGTAGGCGGTAAAATCGCGCCCAAACCCGCAGGTCTTAAAGATATCTATTACAGAAACACTGACTTTTCGGATTTTGACGGGGAATACGGTCAAAGAGGCCGCGCAGTGCAAATACCCGAAGATATGTATTATGTTCTCGGCGACAACAGCGATAACAGTAAGGACAGCAGGTATTGGGGATTTGTGCCGAGAGATAACATCCTCGGAAAGGCTTTTTTTGTATGGTGGCCTGTATCCGCAAGATGGGGACATTTAAAATAACAGTCACTCTGCTAAGCGATGGAAAAGAGAATATTAATAGTAGATAATGATCTTGAGATTATCTATCTTCTGAGACTTCTGCTTGAATCCGAAGGTTATAATGTGTCTATTGCCCGGAGCGGGGAGGAGGCGCTGAACGAATTCAAATTCAACGATAGCTTTCCCGATGTGGTGTGCATAGATATTATGATATCGGATAGCGACGGGTATAAAATCTGCCATCAGATAAAAGAAATCACAAAATTCAGCGATTATGTTCCAATAATTTGTATGACCGCAAAAGGGGATTTGGAAACAAAGATCAAAGGTTTCGAAGAAGGGTGTGATGATTTTCTGGTTAAACCGGTAGCCCCGCAGGAATTAATAGCGCGGGTGAAAAATATGATAAGGATGAAAAGGCTGCATGATGAACTCAGAAAAAAGAATTTAGAACTGGCGGAAATGGCGATAAAAGACGAGCTAACTGGATTGTTCAATCTAAGGCATCTGAATTCATACCTTCGCCAGGAGATGAACAAATCAAAACGCTATTCGCTGTCATTGAGCTGTATCGGAGTGGATGTGGATTTATTTAAAAAGGTTAACGATCAATACGGACATGCCGCAGGCGATTATGTACTGCAAAAAATTGCGGATATTATGGTTGAATGTAAACGCTATAATGATGTGATATTCCGGCCTTCCGGTGATGAATATATTATAATAGCGCCGGTTACTTCTGCGGCGGATGCGGAAAGATTTGCGGAAAGGGTAAGAAAAGAGGTTGAAAGCCATGTTTTTAAATATGAAGAGCATAATATAAAGATTACAATAAGCGCCGGCATAGCCTCGTTTCCTGAGCATGTGATACAGGATGAAGAGGATTTAAGGAAGAAGACGGATAAAGCCTTATATTTTTCCAAACTTAACGGAAGAAACAGCACAAGCGTATACAATCCGGAATTGGTAGGATAAAACAATATTATCGGGTTGAATCAGGGGTTATAGATTAAGCATTCTATAACCCGTTTTTTTTATTTGAACATGGGGGAGTGGCTGTATTTAAAGATACCTTATTATAGGCAAAAGCGGGCGGGTCATAATTCAGTTACGTTATAAGACGTTTAGTAAAACATCCTATAACTAGAATTATAACCCTGTTTTAGGCCGGTATTGTAACGTCCGATAATATATCTTATGTAAACATAAGCATATAGCAAATATACCCCAAAAAAATATATAAAGCTCTATTGCGCAATGAATTATGAATATGTGGAAATCCCTTGTGGAAATACTGTGGATGAATGCTGTTAGTAATATGTGCTTAGCTGTGGAGAGTTCTTTCCCTATTAAGGGTACATTGTCTGTTGCAGATATACTTATGAGCGGTCGTATGGCTGTTTTTAATGACTATTGGCCGGATTCAAGGTCTTTGGGGTTTATGTAGGACATCGGCTTGTATTTTTTTGTTTTCTTGGATTTAAGCCCCCAGAGAGACCCTCCTCCCATGCAGATTCCCGCGGATTCTATATTCATTGGGTCAAATGTACCGTAAAACATTATCATTCGCTTATCTGTTTTTCCGACCGGCACGTTAACCGCTGAGAATTCAAGTAAAAACTCATCGCCCATTACCCATGCTGCGGTCTTCCTGGCATCATAGGCTTCGAATACAGCCCCATCGAAAGTGACAACTTTCACTCCCCCATACTGCGTATCAAAAAGGACGTCTTTTTTGCCTTCTATGTTGTTAATATATATCATAGCTATTGTTATTTCGCTTTTTGTGATCCTTTCCCATTTATGTTCTAATTCGTGCATGTCCTGCGGGTTAAAAAAAGAAACGACAAGTTGGCTTCCTTTATATTCATATATCCAGGCGGAAACAGCCTTTATCGTTTCCTCTTCATTTTCATCCGCTGAAAAAACGGGAAATGATAATAGAATGATTGAAAGAAATATAAAAAAGAATTTTTTTTTCATTTTGTAACCTGGCCTTTTTTATGTATCCGTATAAAATGTTCGAAGGACCTGTCATAAGTTTTTTCCGCGTCGTCCGGAAAACAGCATGCCGGCAGTTCCCTCATTGATAGATGATATCTTATGCATTCGCAGCAGATACCCTTTCTTGAGCATGGTTCATATGAACAATTGCAATTAGTTGTGTTTTTTTGCCTGTTTTTACATTCCATCGGTTTGGCCCGCACTTTATAAAAGTCTATAATAATGAAGGAAAATCTGCAAGGAGACTTTACGGTTAAATTTCCTCAGGCAGACCATATCCGGCTTTCGAATTCAACGGAAGGAAGCATTACCCGGAGGTATCCTGATGATGGCACCTGGTCGATTAAAACCTTTTTTTCGAGGATAGAAATCCTGAGGTCCAGCAGTTTGACGTTTTTCTTTCCGATATATTTGATCGGCACGGCAAATTCGATTATGTCTCCGAAAGAGATATTGCTTTTCAGAGACATCTCCCTGCCGGAGGATTCGTTTTTGATAAGAAGCTCCGGAGGTTCAAGGGTTAACGTAAGTTTTGTTGATTCTTTTTGAAAATAAGAGAAGGAAAAAAGTAATGTAATATCTTCAAGCAGACTTCTTTTTTGAATAAATCTCTTTTCCGGGTCTATTCTGAAAAAAATGCTGTTCTTGTCAAATCCATAGTAAAAACCCGTAAACATTGAGGTTGCCCTGTGCATAACGGCTCCGGACCTTTCGAGCGATTGATAATATGCCGCGCTTCTCCACTCATAAAAATCCGATATTTGCCCGTCGATTAAGGGGTGAATGTAATCGGACGGTATTTTTATTTCGGGGTTGTTATCGGTTGTCTCGGTTATAGGCGTATATACGTGTTCGGGTATGGGATTATTCAGCCTTTTATATATGGATATCACATTAGCCCTGAAAAGCCCGTCAAAAAGGTCATCGAATTCGCTTGTATTGATGTCTCCATACCACCAGAACCAATCGCTGGCCTCCGCAATATAAAGCTTTTCAAGTATGCCGGCTTTTAAGTCAATGTCCTGATTCCCTGCCGCCTTTTCTTCAATAAGGCTTCTGACATCAGCAAGTATATCCCATGCCTGGTTTTTGTACTTATCCCCTATCCATATCCTGAAATTATGAGAAATCCAGGATCCGGGAAAGATGTTTTTTAGAACGGCGCGGGGTTTGTTGTGTATGATAAAATCCGAAACGGTAGTACTCTTGAGTTTTTCCGATTCGCTGATTTTGGAAAATAATCTGTTTAAAAAAGCGATTCCGCCTTTATGATAGTATTCCCATGGATTTTCTCCGTCCAGGATGAGGGAAACCAATCCCGGTGTTCCGGCGCCGGCGGTGATGTCAGAGACCGAAGAAATACCGGCAATAAGGTCGTCAGAGGCTTTATCCGGATCCATACGGCTGTAAACAAAGCCGATTTTATCCGAAAGGATATGGTCTCTGAATATAATATTTATTTCTGCCCCCCCTATTTCAAGCCTGTAGGGCTGGTAGAGGGATTTTTTTTCATAATTGTCTTTTAAGGTTTTACTTAATATTTCTTCATCGGTAGCTGTCCACATGAAACCGTTTTGGGACAGCATAGGTATGATTTCATCGCAGACCGAACCTTCAGACGGCCACAGACCCAGAGGTTTCCTGTTGAAATGGAGACTGTATTCATCAACAGCTTTTTTTATCTGATTCAGGGCGTCTTCCGGATGGTGAAAATTATTGTCCGGCAGAACGGTTGCCGATTCCGATTTAACAGCGTACCCGGAATCAATCAATAAAGGCAGTATAGGATGATTGAACGGGCTTATACTTATTTCAATCTGTCTTCTGTCCTGCAGTTTTTTGTAAAGAGGTATAACTTTGCCTATTATTTCAAACTGGGTTTTTATGATATCGGTTTTATCTTTCTCGACGAAGGAATGCCCTTTCTTCCTTAATTCGTTTAAATACGGGTAATCTTTTACCGCATAAGGCCCCATCCACGCGAGATTGAACCAGACTTGTAAATCCAGTATATCCTGGTTTGAGATCTTTTCCGCGTAGTTTAGCGCATCCTGCCTGGATTTTATCTGTTTGCGGATCAGGAGAAGGTTTTTGTATCCGGGAAAGGGGTCCACCATGGTTTCCCAGTTTAGTGAAAAAAAGTTCCACAGGATTTCCTGTTTTTCTTTTTTTCGGAGATCGGATGCGGGTTTCAGGGAAAGTTGCAGAAAGGTTTCTTTGATTCTGCCGGAAGCATATTCCGACAACTGGTTAAGAAGTGAACCCGAAAAATTGAATGTTGAGTGGAAATGGGGAAAATCTTCATGTAATCTTGCCATATCGTAGTACCCTTTTACGGCATGAAGCCTGACCCATGGAAGCAGATAACAATCTGTTTCGGGGTGTTTGTAGCAAGGTTGGTGCATATGCCAGATGAAAGCAACGTGTAGGCTGCTCAATTTTTATATCTCCCGTAAAAATTTGGCGGCTTCTTCCGGAGGGGTTGAATTGATAAAGAAGCCTGTCCCCCATTCAAAACCCGCCGTCTTTACTATCCTCGGGAATATTTCTATGTGCCAGTGGAAGCTTTCAGAAAAATCGGATTGCAGGGGAGATGTATGGATAAGCAGGTTGTACTGGAAGTCTCTTAATGCTTTGTGCAGTTTATTGAGTGTGTTTTTCATTATGCGGCTGAGATACCTGAGATGCGTCTCTTCACCGCAATCAAAATCTGCGGCGTGATTTTTGGGGATAATCCAGGTCTCAAAGGGGAATCTGGACGCGTACGGGCAAAATGAAAGGAATTCGTTGTTGGAATCCACTATTCTGGCCCCGACTTCCGTTTCCTGCCGGATAATGTCACAAAAGACACATTTTTTGTGAATTTTGAAATAATCATGCGCCCCTGTTAACGTTTCCATGGCCCTCTTGGGTATGACGGGCATTGCGATTAACTGAAAATGCGGGTGCTTCAGGGTTGCCCCTGCTTTTGGCCCTACGTTTTTGAAAACGATAATATGCTGAAGCCTGATATCGTTTCTCAGGTCCGATATCCTGTTTTTTATGTTTGTCAGTATGCTGTGTATTTTTTCTTCGGAAAACTGGCCCAAATCCTTTTTATGATCCGGGGATTCTATGATAAGTTCGTGAGCCCCTGTGGCGCTGATGGATTCGTATATGCCTGTTTTGCTTTTTTTCAGTTCATTTTCCACCCTCAAAGCCGGAAATTTATTCGGTATGACCCTTAAATCCCAGCCCGCGGAATTCGGGGCGGAATCAGGTTTCCTTACAGCCGTTATCTCCGGAGTGGTCATCTTTTCGTTGCCTTCGCAGAAAGGACAGTATTTTAAATCCTCGTTTTCTTCGTAAACGGAGAAATCATTCGGCCTGTTTTTCCTGTCCGTAGCGATTATTATCCATCTGTTTACAATAGGGTCTTTTCTTATTTCCGACATTACGCCGTACTTCCTTTTTTAATGATTGTTTTATATAACGCCTCGTATTTTTTGGCGGATTTGTTCCATGAAAAATCGCAGTTCATGCCGGTTTTGATTATTTGCGTTTTGTGTCTTTCGTCTCCGGTTATTTTCAGGGCTTCAGCGATCTTTTCCAGCATTGCCTTTTTGCCGTATTTTTTGAATTTAAAACCGTTACCCGCTCCGGTCAGCGGGTTGTAGTTTAATATAGTGTCATCCAGTCCGCCGGTTGCGCTTACTATGGGAATAGTCCCGTATTTGAGGCTGTATATCTGGTTCAGTCCACAGGGCTCATATCTGGAAGGCATAAGAAAAAAATCACATCCTGCTTCTATTTTATGCGCAAGAGGTTCGTTAAATTCGAGTTTTATGCCCAGTTTGTTCCTGTAGGCATTTGCAAGCCTGCATAAAGTTAAATGGTATTTGTTATCTCCTTTCCCCAATATGAGAAGCACAACATTCATGCTTAATATTTCCGGAATCGCATCAATAATCAAATCCATTCCCTTTTGTTCCGCCAGCCGGGAAACTATGCCTATAACAGGCACGGTTTCGGATGAAGATATGGCGAATTCCTCAAGGATGTCTTTTTTGCAGACCTTTTTACCGTTCATATTCAGGGCGGAGTAATTTTCTTTTATATGTTTATCTGTTTCAGGATTCCATTCGCCGTAATCTACTCCGTTGATGATTCCGTATATATCCTTTTTGCGTTTTCGGAGTATGCCTTCCATTCCAAAAGAGTGTTGTTCGGTCTGAATTTCTTTACTGTAGTTTTTACTTACGGTACTTATCGCGTCCGAAAAGACTATTCCCGATTTCATGAAATTAAGCATTCCGAAAAATTCAAGGCCTTCGGAACTGAAAACCGACCAGGGCAGACCTGTCAACTTCATATCAAAATGCCAGAATGCGCCCTGATATGCCAGATTGTGGATGGTGTATAAGGTTTTTGTGCCTTTAAAAAAGGGGTTTTCTGATTCTGTGATTTTTAGATACGCGGGGATTAAACCGGTTTGCCAATCATTACAATGGATTATATGGGGCTGAAAGCCCAATAATTCGCATGCTTTGACGACCGCCCTGCAGAAAAAAATGAATCTTGAAGAGTTATCCTTGTAATTCCCCGTTCTCTCGCCGTAAAGCCCTTCCCTCATATACAGGATATCATTTTTAATGAAATAAACGGGAGTGCCGGATGATGTTTTGGCGGCGAATATATTTCCCTCATATTTATTGTCGCCTACCGTTATTTCAAAAGGCTTATTGCAATTCTCAAGATCCCTGAAATTTTTCTGAACAGTGTCGTATAACGGCATTATCGATATTATGTCGTGCCCGAATTTTTTAAGTTCATCGGGCAGTGAACCTGCTACATCGGCTAAACCGCCTGTTTTAGCGAACGGCCGGATTTCACTTGCCGCAAATAAAATATTCATGATTTTTTCTACTTTTCTTCAAGCAGAACATTAGCTTTTTTGTCTATTTCAGGAGCCATTTCAGACATCTTTTTCTTGCCGTTAAATACAAGGTCAAGATTGGGCATTATGACGTTGTCCTGGATTTCTCTCCATTTGGGTGTGAAAGGTTCGTAAATGACATATTTGACGGCTTCGTTCAGCATTTTTTTATTTTTTGGTTTTTGGGGATTGAGAGCCCACGCAGGTCCTTCCGCGATTTCCCTTAGGGCAGGCTGCGCCAGGCCGTCTTCCGCAAGTTTACTTTGACCTTCCGGACCGCTTAAAGCTTTCAAAACCAGCCATGCCTCTTTGGGATATTTTGTCTCTTTATAAATACAATACCCTGAACCGCCTGTCCCGAAGGCGCGTGTCCCTGAAGGCCCTTTGGGAAACATCACTACATCCCAGTCGAAATTTGAAATTTTTCTGAATTGGGGTGTTTCCCATATTCCGGAAGAGTACATCGCAAGCTTTCCTGATGTAAATAATTCCCATAACGCCATGCCGATATTTGCCAGGGCTGTTGAACTGGGCATTACCTCATATTTATTCATTAAATCGGAATAGAATTGTATCCCTTCTACGGTTCCGGGCTTATCAAAGGTGAATTCGGCCGGATTTTTGACATTATCCACAATACTTCCCCCGAACGAATAAATAAAGTTCATCCAGCACCATGAGTAAAAGCCGTATTGTGTGATGTTGTTGCCTTTTCTGACGGTCAATTTTTTTGCTGTCTCGAGCATCTCGTCCAGTGTCCAGTCATCCGTGGGATACGGTATTTCGGCCGCATCAAAAATGGACTTATTGTAGAAAACACAGGCAAAAGGAGCTGTGTCCCGCGGCAGGCAGTACAGTTTGCCGTCTATTGTAAAGCGGTCCACCACTTCGGGAAAAAAAGCATCTATTGATATGTCGGGATCCTCGTTTATAAACTGTGTCAGGTCGAGAAAAGCGCCCTTTTCCATGAAAGATGTGAAAATATTAACTTCGGCGAACATTATATCAGGCGCGGAACCCGCGGCTATCCTGGTCAAAATTTTTGAACTGTATCCGTTCGCGGCTATATGGTTTAATATGATTTTAATATTTGGGTGCTCTTTTTCCCATTTTTTTGCTGTTTCGGTTATTATTTCTTTTTCTTCCGGAGCACCCCAGAAAGCGACTTCAATTTTGATAACGTCTGTTTTATCAATTTTGGCGCATCCTGAGAAAGAGGAAAACACCAGTGTGATTGCTACTATGGATGTGATAATTCTGGACATTGTTAAGTTCTCCTTTCGGTTATATAATTATACAACATACAGCATGTAAATATATTATACAATAAAGCGGAAAAGTTATTTTGAATCATATATTCAAACATGTCAACTTTTTTTATAAGCTGCACCCGGTCACATGATTGAGGTTAGCGCACTCCGGGCCTGTATGAAATTAAGATATACCGTTAAATCAGCCATGGGATAAAAGTTAAACGTTTTCGTGAAATTAAGATGTTACCTGAACATATCTAAATTAAAACTTGATTTGGAATAAGTCTTTTACTATGATGCCTTTTTATTATAAGGAACAGAAATTTACCATTTAAAAAATCGGAGATTTGCATGAAAGCAGTGATACTTGCGGCTGGCAAGGGAAAAAGAATGAAAGATCTTACTAAAGACTGCCCTAAGCCTATGTTAGAAGCGCATGGGTCCCCTATTCTGGAATATATTATCCTTTCGCTTAAGAATATGGGCATAAAGGAGTTTTTGATTATAACCGGTTACAGGGCTGAGGTAATCGAAGGTTATTTTAAGAACGGCGCCGCGTTTGGAGTTGATATTGCGTATAAACATCAGCTTGTTCAGGACGGCACAGGGAAAGCGCCGGAACTTGCCAGGGATTTTTTAGGGAAATCTCCCTTCCTGCTCTCCTACGGGGATGTGTTGACCGCCCACGAGAATTATCCGATGATCCTGGATTATTTTTATAAGACCGGTTGTTCGGCTCTTCTGTCGTTAAAAAAGGTTAAAGATGTTTCCAAAGGCGGTGCTGTTACCCTGGATCCGAACGGCAGGGTTACCGGCCTGGTGGAAAAGCCTCAGCCGGGAACCGCTGTTTCTAACCTCGAAAATGCCGGAATTTATATTTTCCGGCCTGAAATATTTGATTACACATCCGGACTTCAAAAATCGCCAAGAGGAGAATACGAGCTTACCGACGCGCTGATAATGATGATTAACGACGGCCTTGATGTGAGAGGATATGAGCTACAGGGATACTGGGGAGATATAGGCGTTCCCGAAGCCCTGCAGGAACTCAGGAAAATTTTAGAAAAAAAGGGTGAGATTTAATTTTCTCAGCGCACTCTTTTATAGGTTTCGACTTTCTTTTTCAAAGGGTATTTCTTCAGCAAATTGTTTCTGAGATTCCTTATTGCTTCAATGGAAGCAAAGATAATGCCTCCGGGCGTCAGGCTTTTTGTGTTATCAAATTGCTGCGAATCGTAGATTACCCCGCCTGTAGGTGCATATACGACCTGAATACGCGCCCCGGTTCTTACGGAAGCCGACACGATGTTCACACTTTCTTTAAAAAGCGTTATCCGTCCGTAGACCAGACCTTCCGCGCCCAGTATTTCGCCGAGTTTTTGGGGAGAGCATGAATAAATGTCAGTTATATTTGCTTCCTTCAATTTGGCGTCGATTGTTTCCTGGCTTAAAATCAGATAAAAACTGTAGGATTCAAACCCTTCTATAAGGGCGTTTCTGAGCCATTCACCCGCCTCTTCTTTAGATGTTTCATTGTCCATGGGAAGGACGGCAAGCACCTTTATTGCGGCATTAGCCTGTTTGAAGTTCCCTGACACTGTTGTTACATTCTTTCCGGAAGAAGGGGCGAACAAGGCATGGGAATATGTGGATAAAAATATTAATATCGCTACTGTGGCAAAATACAATTTTTTCATTTTCTTCTCCCCTTAATTTTCTATAATTCTTTGAATTTCTCTATTTTGTCGGTTTCCCCGATAACAACTATCACATCACCTTCGTTGAGCAGGTGATTTGGCGTTGGCGTGATATTGATTGATATTTTACCCTTGGTGTTTTTATCGTTTTTGCTTTTTATGGCAATTACATTGATATTGAATTTTTTTCTTATACCGCTTTCATTGAGGTTTTTCCCGTCAAGTGAATGCGGAATCTCAAGTTCGGCTATATTATAGCCGGGCGATATTTCAATTTGTTCGAAGATATCCGGCGAAACAAGGCTGTTTGCCAAACGGGTGCCCATATCTCTTTCAGGAAATATCACCCTGTCCGCTCCGACTTTTTGCAGCAGTTTTCCGTGAAGCAGGGTCCGGGCTTTTGATATAACTGTCTTGACGCCCAGTTCCTTCAGTATCATTGTCACCAGAATGCTGGATTCGAGGGTTTCAGCGATTGAAACAATGGCGACATCGATATTTTCTATACCCACCGCTTTGAGGGCCCTTTCATCGGTTGCATCCATTGTTACCGCGTGTGTCGCGATTTCGTTGATCTCCTGGACTCTTTCGGGGTCAGAATCTATTACAAGGACCTCACAGCCTTTTTGGCTGAGAGCCTGTGCGACGCTTGTTCCGAATCTTCCTGCTCCGATAACCGCAAACTGCATATAACCTCCTTTATCCGACCATAACAGTTTCTTCCGGATATTTTATTGACGGATAATCTTCTCTTTTCCCTACTATAAGGGCTATTGCCAGAGGGCTTATTCTTCCCACCAGCATAATTATTATAATCAAAAATTTACCGGCTAAAGACAAATAAGGGGTTATTCCTGTTGAAAGTCCGACCGTGCCGAAAGCGGATATTACTTCAAAGAGCACTTTCACAAGATAACCGTTTGCAACCATGTTCCTGACTTCGGAGGTTTGTTCCGTTATAAGAAGCAGGGTTGTTGAAATCAGTACAATGTAAACTGATATTACCACTATTGAAATGGCTTCCTGGACAACTCGTTGCGGCACAGTCCGTTTAAAGACTGTCACATTGGGGTTGCCTTTAATGATTGAATATGTCGTGGCGACCAGAATAGCAAGCGTACATGTTTTAATCCCGCCGCCGGTTGACCCCGGAGACGCTCCTATAAACATTAAAAACATCATAAAGAAAAGAGTCGCTGTTTTCATGGAATTAGTGTCTATTATGTTAAATCCCGCCGTTCGGGGAGTAGCCGAACAGAAAAAAGCAGACTGCATCTTTTCCGCAAGAGTGAAATCTTTGAAAGTGTTATCCCACTCTATTGAACCTATAATCATGGCACCGAAAATAAGGAGTGTGGCGGTCGATATCAGGACTACCTTGGAATGGAGGCTTAATTTTCCTTTCAATGTTCTGTCTTTTTTCCAGAATTTTAAGTTTTGCAGATTGAAAACGACTAAAAATCCCAGCCCGCCGAGTATGATTAATACAGTCATTGTCAGAACCACAAAGTTGTCATTGGAAAAGGCCTCCATGTTTTTACTGAAGAGCGTGAAACCCGCATTGCAGAAGGCTGAAATCGAATGGAAAATCGAATAATACGCTATTTGAAAATCAGAGCCGTAAGGAAGCACGGGATTATCTGAGACTTTAAATCGGATAAATAACAGGAAAGCGCCTAAAAATTCCGTGGTAAATGTGAACAATAAAACGGATTTGACTAATTTGTTGACGCTTATGCCCTTGGTTTTATCCAGGGTATCTCTTATTATCAGCTGATTTTTCATAGAGATTCTTTTACCCAGTATCATCAGATAGAAAGTAGACAATGTCATTATTCCGAGTCCGCCTATCTGTATTAGGATAAGCATTACCATTTGTCCGAATGTCGTCAGGTCCGAGCCTATGTTTTTTACGACAAGACCTGTAACGCAGGTTGCGGAAGTCGAAAGGAAAAGAGCGTCTATGAAATTGAGCCTCCCGGGACCTGTTGTAGACATGGGAAGTTCAAGCAGCAGCGCTCCGATGATAACGGCACAGAGGTATGAAAAGAATATTATTCTCGGAGGATGTATCTTCTTTTGTTTTTTTATTTTTTCTATAGTATCCATTAACTAGAAATTATAGAGTCTATGGCGGGTAATTTCCAGATATTATTTAATTACTTTCAAAATCGATTTTCTTTGTTTTTTTATTGATAAAGGCGTATATTCCTGATCCCGGCGCAAATTTGTTATCGAGGATACCTATTGCGATTTTGTCCAGGATTTCTTTCCGGATTAATCTTTTCAAAGGACGCGCCCCGAATTTAGGTTCATATCCTTCTTCCGCTAAAAATTTCATGGCCTCCGGTGAGATTTTCAAAGATATTTGTTTCTTCCCGAGAATTTTGGATATATATTGCAGTTGTATATCAACAATATTTTCTATGTCCTTGCCGGATAATCTGTTAAATATAATAATATCATCTATTCTGTTAAGAAACTCGGGTTTGAAATATGTATTCAGCATATCTTTGATTTTCTGGTCCAGGATATTTTTATCTTCTCCGGATTCCAGCAGGAGGGAACTTCCGATATTCGATGTCATTATCAGCAGGCTGTTTTTAAAATCCACAGTTCTCCCCTTACCGTCAGTCAATCTGCCGTCTTCAAGTATCTGGAGCAGTATATTGAATACATCGGGATGAGCCTTCTCCATTTCATCGAATAAGATCACACAGTAGGGTCTCCTGCGGACTTTTTCGGTAAGATAACCCCCCTCTTCATATCCTACATAGCCCGGCGGCGCCCCGATCAGCCTTGAGACGGAATGTTTTTCCATAAATTCGGACATGTCGATTCTTACAAGCGCATGTTCGCTGTTGAAAAGAAATTCTGCGAGGGCTTTTGCCGTTTCTGTTTTTCCTACACCCGTAGGCCCCAGAAAAATAAAGGAACCCAGCGGCCGGTTTTCGTCCTGGATTCCGGCCCGGCTTCTTCTTACCGCATTTGACACGGTTTTCACGGCTTCATCCTGGCCCACAACGCGTTTTTTTAGATTATCTTCCATGCTGAGCAGTTTATTCCTTTCGCCCTCAAGCATTTTTGTTACCGGAATTCCTGTCCATCCGGATACAATTTTTGCAATATCTTCTTCCGTAACTTCTTCTTTCAGGAATTTGCTTTTTTTCTGGAGCGCGGTTATTTTACCGTTTGATTTATCCAGTTTTTTCTGCAGTTCGAGTATCGTGCCGTATCGTATTCTGGCCGCGTTTTCAAGGTTTCCCTCCCGTTCCGCTTTTTGTTCTTCGATCCTGGCTCTGTCGAGTTCCGATTTGATGTTTTTGACGGAATTTATGATGTCTTTTTCATTTTGCCAATTTGCCTTCATTCCATTTGCTGTTTCCTGAAGTTCCGATATTTCCTTTTCAAGTTTTGTGATTCTGCTTTTTGAAGAGGTATCCTTTTCTTTTTTTAACGCTTCCCTTTCAATTTGCAGCTGGATGATTTTCCTCTGGATTTCATCGAGTTCAGTCGGTACGCTGTCTATTTCTATTCTTAGCTTTGAGGCGGCTTCATCGATCAAGTCAATGGCTTTATCGGGTAAGAACCTGCCGGTAATGTATCTGGCCGATAAGGTTGCCGCGGCTATCAGAGCCGAATCGGTTATTTTCACCCCGTGAAAAATTTCATATTTCTCTTTTATGCCGCGTAAAATGGCCAAGGTGTCTTTTACATTCGGTTCCCCGATGTAAATCTGTTGAAATCTTCTCTCGAAAGCCGCATCTTTTTCAATGTGTTTGCGGTATTCGTCAAGGGTTGTGGCCCCTATACATCTTAATTCTCCCCGTGCCAGGGCCGGCTTTAACATATTTGAAGCGTCCACCGCCCCTTCGGCGCCTCCTGCCCCGATGATTGTATGAAGTTCATCTATAAAGAGGATGGTTCGTCCTCCGTCGCTTTCCAGTTCTTTAAGAACGGCCTTGAGCCTTTCTTCGAATTCACCCCTGAATTTTGCGCCCGCGACCAGAGATCCGATATCAAGTGCCAGTAAGCGCTTATTTTTAAGGCTTTCAGGTATGTCTCCCGAAACAATCCTCTGCGCCAGTCCTTCGACAATGGCTGTTTTGCCCACACCCGGTTCACCTATAAGCACCGGGTTGTTTTTTGTTCTGCGGCTTAAGACTTGGATACAGCGTCTTATTTCTTCATCCCTGCCTATAACAGGGTCCAGCTTCCCGGATGTTGCCAGGTCCGTAAAATTCCTGCAGAATTTTTTGAGCGCCTGGTATTTGCTTTCCGGAGACTGATCCGTTACTTTCTGACCGCCCCGGATTTCCCTGAGCGCTTCCAGAATCAATTTTTTTGTTATTCCATATTTCTGAAGTAATCCGGAAAAATCTTTGTTTTCGGTGTCCGCCAGTGAAAGCAGCAGGTGTTCGGTTGAGATAAATTCGTCTTTAAGACTTGAAGACTCCTTCTCCGCTCTTATCATTACCTTGTGCAGGGATGGAGAGAAATAAGTGGAAACGTTACTGCCTTCAACGGAAGGAAACGAATTAATTTTTTCGGCAAGCGCCGTCTTCAGAGAATTGACATCGGCCCCCAGTTTTTGTAACAGAGGATATACGATTCCGTTATCCTGGCTGATCAGCGCAGACAAAAGGTGAAATTCGTTGATTTCCTGGTTGCCCTTATCTATTGCCAGAGATTGGCTTTCCCCCACGGCTTCCTGTGCTTTCAATGTGAATTTATCGAATTTCATAGCATAACCACCTGTCGAAATATCATTCATTTTATCACAACACGGCAAAAACTTATTTAAAAAAAAGCCCTCCGGCAACGTTTCCCGGAGGGCTTTATATGAGCTTATTTCATCTTACACCATTTTACATCATTCCGCCCATTCCACCCATTCCGCCCATTCCGCCTCCGGGCATCCCGGGCATTGGCTGTTCTTTTTCGGGAATGTCGGTAATTATCGACTCTGTTGTTATCATCAGGGCTGCTATACTCGAGGCATTTTGCAATGCGGATCGCGTAACCTTTTTAGGATCGATAATACCCGCTTTTAACATATCCTCATAAGTATCGGTGTCCACATTATATCCTTCATTTCCTTTTTTCTTTTTGACTTCCTGAACGATGATATCACCGACTTTGCCGGCGTTATTGGCAAGGGTTTTCAAAGGTTCTTCGATTGCCTTGAGGATGATATTTTTGCCTATTGCTTCATCACCTTCAAGTTTCAGGGATTCAAGCGCCTTCTCGCATCTTATTAAAGCAACTCCGCCGCCCGGAACGATTCCTTCCTCAACAGCTGCCCTTGTTGCGTGTAACGCGTCTTCCACCCTCGCCTTTTTCTCTTTCATTTCAGTTTCGG
>DJVC01000078.1 GCA_002440765.1 bacterium UBP3_UBA6266
CATAATGAAGTATATCTCCCTTTATTTTTCTTGTCATTCCCCTGGGTACAACCATTGCATGCGGGTCTTCTCCCTCCCACCGCGCTTTATTCCTGTTGAACAACCTAGGTTTGTAATCAGGATACCACCCGCAATGATATATCCACCTGCCCAGATATCTGGATCTGAAATTAATCATAAAAGCCGCATAAACATCCTTTTCAGCCGAACCGACTACATTTAAAATGCTTTCTTCCAGCTCAGGGCTTATTCTTTCATCCGCATCTATGTTAAAAACCCAGTCGAAGGAACATTTCGATGTCGCAAAATTTTTCTGTTCTACAAAACCCGCCCAGTCTTTATGAAAAATTTTATCCGTATATTTCCTGCATATTTCAACCGTTTTATCTTCACTGCCTGAATCAACGACAATTATTTCCGAAGCCCACGAAACAGAATCAAGGCACTCGGCGATATTCTCTTCCTCGTTGAAAGTCAATATTGTAACGGATACCGGCAATTTATTATTTTCCATCTTGATATTCCGGGTTTTATTCATTTTGTTTTTTTAGTTTTAATGTTTCTTTCGTATTGTGATTTTCGCGCTTTGTATTTTCAGATATGGCTTCTTCCTCTTGTCACGTTCAGGACAAAATCAAGCCACCTGTCATAACCTCTTATCAATATCCGCTTAACCGCCAGAGGGTTACCCGATTCAGCATTAATTCCGTGGCGGGTCGCTATACCAAGCAGATATCCCGTATCCGAAGCGATTCTCATCACTTCCCCGTTATAATGCCCGAAAGGATATGAAACGGCTGCAATCTCAACGCCAAGTCCCGATTCAAGCATCTTTTTTGAGTCTTTTAACTCTTTAACTATTTCTTCGCGGGGAATCTCTGTCAGGTCAGCATGCGTAACTGTATGGGATCCTATTTCGAAACCCTGTCCGCATAATGCTTTTATCTCATTCCAGTCCATCATGGGCTCCCCGACCTCTTTATCATTAATATCCCAAATATTGTCTTTTCCCACATAAGCGGTGGAAATAAAAAAAACGGCTGAGAAACCGTGTTCCCTGAGTATCGGAACCGCATTAAGGTAATTATCTTTATACCCGTCGTCAAAAGATAAAATGACAGGGTGAAAATCAAATTTCCTTTTTCTCTCGAAATATTCTTTAAGCTCTTTTAAGGATATGCTTTTATAACCTTTTTCTTTAAGGTATCTCAGTTGGCGGCTGAAATCTTCGGGGGAAACACGCAGCTTCTCTTTCTTTGCGTCTCCGCGGCTTATTTTATGATACATCAAAACCCTGATGCCCTCTCGGGGTATCCTCCACCAGTTAAACCTGAGAGAGAACCCGATAAAAGAGATGCCGGCAAATAAAATAATAATTACATGCATAATCAATCGCTGTCCTGTTTTGCTGCCCGGACATCCGAAAATCTTATTTTTGCTTTTTTGACCTTATATTCACTTCCTATCATTTTCCCTGCCTTATTGTCGGCGGAATGGAAATAGCGGTTGAAACTTTCCCTGTCCCCTCTCAGCATAGAATCGATTACACTGTCAAACATAATAACCAGATCCTTGTACCGCATATGGCTTCTTATCGCTAATTCCTTTATTGCGACAGATTTTTCCGCAACAAGTTTTTTCACATCATTACGCTCCAAAAAAGGATAAAGCTGTTTGAGCGTCAACTTCCCTTCCGATTCCAGACCGAGTCTGTCCGGGTCCGTATATATTATGCCGATAAGTTTTTCACACGTTTCTTCCTCATCATACATAAGTTCAAAAAGTGAGACGCTGATTTTCTCATCAACAACGATAAGAAAATCCGAAATAAGGTTACTTGCCGGGCCAAATACCTTAAAGAGAGTATTTTTATAAGCTGTGTCAACTTTCACGCCATTCACTGTCAGAGATACAAACTCCAGGAATAAATCGCGTCTTTTCTTATCCGAATTTATATAACCGAACAATAATCCGGCCGCAACAGGTTCTATTTTCGCTTCTCTGCCGGCATCGCTGAATAAAACAGTAAAGTCCAGCATTCCCTTGTTATATTCCTCCTGGACAAATTTCCAGACACCGTACCGTTGCTTATATATCATATAACTTGCCGCACCCGCATAAATCCAATACGGGACAGGGTTGGGCCCAATCCTGAATTCCGTATCTTCAAGCCCTGATTCCACCATAAAATAAGCCGTAGCACATAACTCTGACAGAGCCTGGTAATTATTCTCGGGGGTTTTATCGGAAAAAAAAGTTATCCTGTAACCTTTAAATGCCATATTGAATTCGGAACCTTCCCCGGATTCCGAATACTTCACAATCACCGGGTTCTTAACCTCGGAATTTTTTTTGAATAACCTGTCCATTTCAACAAACATTTTTTCAGCCTGGAAAACAAGCTCATTCGCTTCCGTCGTGTCCTCGGCAAAAAATCCGAAGCATTTTGAAGCGCTGAGTATATAAACCGCTCCGGCGTAAGAACTGCAGAAAAACAAGACAAAACATATCATGAACGAAAGCAACAGTCTTTTTTTCATTTCTTCGAATCCAAAATAAATGTCACAGGACCGGCATTGGATATATTAACGGTCATATCAGCGCCGAATACTCCTGTCTTTGTTTTTATACCCCTGGCATTTATGCCGCCGACCAGTCCATTAAACAGCTTTGCCGCGCCTGCAGGTTCCATCGCGTTGTCAAAAGCCGGTCTTCTGCCTTTCCTGCAATCCGAACAGAGAGTAAACTGGGAAACTATAATAATACTGCCGCCTGTATCGGTAATAGATAAGTTCATTTTATCGTTTTTATCGTTAAAAATCCTTAATCCGGCAATTTTATCGGCCATGTAAGACACATCCTTTTCCGAATCTTCTTTTTCAATACCCGCAAGAATCAGCATGCCATCCGAAATAGACGCAACAGGCTCCCCCCTTATTTCAACCGAAGCCCCGCTGACTCTCTGAATAACAGCTTTCATATTATCAAAATCAATTTTCCGACATGCTCCTGGATTTTTCCAGCAGCTGTTCAACTTTATCATTAACAATATCGTCAGGGAACGTGTTCAAATACTGTTCATATAATTCGGATGCTTTTTTATAGTCACCCGATTTAAAACAGTTGTTCGCATCGATTATAAGTTCTTCCCTGTCCGGCTGTCCCTCTTCATTTTCCGCAGCTTTTTCTGTGCCGGCCGAATCCTTAAGTTTTGCGGAAGAAAATAATATCTGGTCATTAACTATCTTTATGTCCTTAATATAATATGGTAATTGAAAAGAATCCGAATACTTTCCGGATTTCGAGAAACTTTCAAGCAGGAGATTTACGGTAATCGGAGATATCGGCAGCTTACCCATTGAAACCTCCTCTGCTTTAAAAAGCAGTTTCCCGTCTTCGCCTGCACCCAGTGTAGACTTGATTTTCAGGATAATTTTTTTCCCTTTCATATCATAGACAACGGTTGAATAGAGGAATCCGGACTCGACCGAGCAGTAAACACCGTCTATCCTGAAACCCATATTAGAAAGCATATTTTTTTTATCTTCCGCTTCCCTGTCTATCAGCGAATAATGGGCTTTTGAAGTAAGTTCCCTGCCGGTTACGGCAATGACATATCCTCTTCCCTTTGAAGCGGCTACCTGAAGCTGAAGCAGTTTGTTGTCAAAACTTTCCTTGTGAGAATAGCTTTCATCTATTTTAGTAACCGAAGGTTCGATAAAAATCAAAACAATTGAAGCCACAGCGAAAACGGGAATGATTATTTTCAACAGGTTCTTAATAATTTTCCAAACCGAAAAATTGTTTCTCCTGAAATCCATTTTCGGATCATACTTAAGGCGCTCCCCGCATCTCATACAATGAAATTTGCCTATCGGATTATCATAACCGCACTTGTTGCACCGGACCATACTTACCCCCTTAAACAAAATTATATTATAATATGACTATGTCAGACATAATTCAAGAGGGATATTATAAAAAATTCCGTCGCTTCTCCTAAGAAGGGAGAACCACACACACCTTATTTTCCGAACCTTTTTTCTGTAAAGGTATTTTGCCGTGTTTGATTTCTTTTCCGTTAAGCAGTATAAATGGACATGTCAGTCCTTTTCGGCGCTTTACCCGAATATCATACAGGGCGCCCCTAAAATATCTCTTGACGTTAAAACCCCTTATTTTTGACGGGATGCAGGGTTCTACAACCAGCCCGTCAAAATCAGGCCTTATGCCTAATATATAGTTGGCGGATGCAATGAAACACCATGCCGCCGTACCGGTTAACCACGGATTTTTCGTCTGGCCGAAATTACTGTTTTCTTTGCCCGTTGTAAACTGGGAATAGACATACGGCTCCGCCCCGCGTTTATCCGACTCGGCATTATAAGCGCTTGGCAGAATATTGGAACAGTACTCGAAAGCACGCTCGGGATTTTTCATAATGCATTCAGCAATAACAACCCACGGATTTGCGTGGCAGAATATCCCCGCATTCTCTTTAAGCCCCATGGGAAAACTTGTAATTGAGCCTATTTCCCTGTCATATTTCGCATAAGCCGGAGACAAAAGCCGGATTCCGAACTTTGTGTTTAAATATCTGTAAACATTGTCCATGCATAATTTGGCTTTTCCTGTGTCCGCAATTCCGCTCATTACCGCCCATGACTGTGGGTTTACAAATATTTTCCCTTCCCTGCACGAAGAAGACCCTACCTTACGCCCGCTGTCCACATATGCCCTCAAATACCATTCTCCGTCCCATGCGACACGGTTTATCCTGTCTGAAATTTTTCGCTTTAATTTCGCCAGCTTCAGGGCATCTGCTTTTTTACCCGCATAATCCGCAAGCTGTATAATCTCATCCAGCGATTTAACCAGAAGTATGGTTGACCAAACAGACTGACCTTTCCCGTAAAGATTAATACAATCGTTCCAGTCCGCGGCAAGCCCCAGGCATAGGCCGTGAGGCCCCAGATTATTGAGCGAAAAATCCACGGATTTCAGAAGATGGCCGTAAACAGAGTCTGAACCCTTATCAATATAAGATATATTTTCAAAAAGAAATTTCTTATCACCCGTTTCTTTTATATACGCCCCAACGGCAATTCCAAGCCATAAATGATCGTCCGAATAAACCGTGCCGGCGGCGGGAAAACGCCCTTGCCCTGTTTTCATCGTAAGGGGCTGTATGTGGTGAAAAGCGCATCCTTTTGAAGTTTGGGCCTTCAGAAGTTCAGCCAGCCTTGTCCTGACTTTTTCGGGGATAGCATGCACCACGCCCAGTATATCCTGAAGGCTGTCACGGTACCCTAAACCGTCTCTTCCTCCGGCCTCAATATAAGATGCCGACCTCGACCAGTTAAATGTCGTGTGGCACTGGTATTGATTCCATATATTAAAAATGCTATCGAATGTTTTTATCCCCGTGGAACATTGCATAGCGTTCAATTTTTCACTCCAGAGTTTATTGATCTTTTCAAGTTCCTTTTCCACAGAATCTTTCTTCCCGAAATACCGTATAATCCTGCCGCCTTCAGCGGGTGAATCCACTTCGCCCATCACAAAATTTATCCTCTTTGACTCCCCGGGTTTCAATACCATTCTTATCTGAAGGCTCCCGCAGGGGTTTCCCCCTTCCTGAACGGAAGACGAGCAATATCCTCTTTCCACAGCAACAGGATTTTTTTCGCTCCTGTACTGCCCGATAAATGATTCCCTGACAGAATCAAAACCTTCTATTTGTTCCGTTGATCCGAAAAAAGCCTCTTTTGATTTGCCGTTGCCAAACTGAAGCCTGTAATCTATCAGGCCTCTGCGGAAACAGGTTTTCGAAGTATACAGGATATACTGGTAATCTTTCATATCGAGTTCGGAATCCCAGAAACAGAACTCGGCATACGAAAAAATATCAATTTTCCTCTTTTTATCCGACCTATTTTTAATCTCCAGAGCCCACACCTCGCATCTCCTGTCCTCGGGGACAAAATAAGTCACCTGAGCGCCAATGCCTTTATACAGGGATGATATTTTTGTATAACCCAGGCCGTGCCTGCATTCTGTTTTGAATTTCTTCAGCGGCTTGGCAACAGGCTGCCATGACGCCGACCAGTAATCGCCGTCTTCTCTGTCCCTTATGTATATATACCTTCCCGGCCTGTCTTCCGGTACATTATTGAATCTGAATCTTAGTATCCTTCCGCTTTTGGGGGATTGCGAAAAACTATAACCGCCGGCATTGTTGGAAATTATCGCGCAATAACCGGACGTGCCGAGATAATTGATCCAGGGCGCGGGCGTATCGGGCCTTGTAATTACATATTCTCTCTTTTCATCATCAAAAAATCCAAACTGCATAATTTTTCTCCGTCGCTGTTATTTTTTGTTGAACTGTGAAACCGAATTTCTTATGACCAAACCCGTCTTAATCCTTTTTACCTTTTTTTTGCTGAACATACCGCCCGCCCTTTCCATAAGGCAACCCACCGCGGCTTCTCCCATAGAACATTTATCAACCCTTACGGTAGTCAGCTCGGGGCTGGAATATTTAGAGAAATCAATGTCATCAAAACCGATAACACTTATATCTCCGGGAATTCTAACCCCTTTATTTTTCAGTGCGGCAATGGCGCCGAGCGCGCTCATATCGTTCGCGGCAAACACTGCCGAACATTTCCTGATTTTTTCAAAACCGGCCTCAACCGATTTTTTTGCGGTCATAAAAAGGAAATCGCCCTTCAGGATAAAGTTTTTCGCTTCCTTAAATCCGTTATCATATGAAAACTCCAGGTATGCCTGCTTTCTCTCATCACCGTTGGTATGCTTTATATCGCCGGCGATATGGGCAATTTTCCTGTGCCCTTTTGAAGCAAGATGTTTCAACGCCTCTTTTACCCCTGAAAAATTATCCGGGCAAACTGAATCGGATACACCTGAGCGGTCCAGGCAGTCGACCATCACAACCGGGATATTATGAGACAAAAGACCGTTGATTCTTCCGGATACATCAAAACCTGCAAACATAACCCCTTTAACCCGTTCCATGTCTATTCTTTCCGAAAGTATCTCTTTCTGCCCGTCAATCGACATAATCACAAACCTGTAACCGGCTTTTCTTGCGGCTCTTTCCGCCCCCCACAAAATCGGAGAATAATAAGGATTGGGTTCAATCCCGGCAAGTTTCTCCGGTAAAATGAACCACAGGTTTCCGTTACCTGAACCAAAGGAGTCTTTTCCCGTAATAAACGTGCCTTTCCCGTGGATTCTGGATACGGCTCCTTCACCGCTCAGGCTCTCAAGCGCATGCCTTGCGGTCATTTCGGTAACAGAAAATTTTCTGGAAAGTTCAGCTTCCGAGAAAACCCTGTCTCCGGGTTTCAACTTCCCCTCTTTTACCAGTTTACTTATATAGTTTTTTATCAGGACATATTTCGGCATTCCCATCTTCTATACTCCTATATAGGAGTTATATTAGCATCGCCCCTTTATCCTGTCAACAGGCAATCTTCATTTATCGCTTGACTTTACATATTCTGATTTATTAATCTTCATACTGCTTAACAACAATGGAGGAACAAAATGCCGACCTATGAATATAAATGCAAAAAGTGCGGCCACGAATTCGAGCTTTTTCAGAAAATGAGCGATCCGGCCGTAAAAGATTGCCCCAAATGCAAAACAGGTAACAGTGTGGTAAAAATAATAGGAAGCGGTTCGGGTATAATTTTCAAAGGATCCGGCTTTTACGAAACCGATTATAAAAACCCCAAAAGAAACAATAATGAGGTTTGTCGGAACTGCCCGGCTAAAGACAATTCATGCCCGAAAGACAGGAAATAATGACCGAAGCAAGAAAACAGTTCCCCTGTCCCAAATGCGGGAATGCGGTGGAAAAAGGCTCAAAGTTTTTCCCGTTCTGCTCCCATCACTGCAAATACAGCGATCTTTACGGATGGCTCGAAGACACATACAGAATCTCAACGCCCTTAAACGATGATAGCCGTCCTGAAGAAAAGAAGCCGGAAGAAAAATAAAATTTTCCTCCGGCCCGTATTCTGCTGAAAAATAAATTATTTCTCTTTTCCTTCTTTCCCTTCTTTCCGCGCCGCGCAGTAAACCTGAGACATCATTCTCACCCCGATAATTTTTCCGTAAGGCAAAGTGATTATTCCGCCTATATAACATGCCAGGAAACCGATTGAACTGACAACACATGAAATTAAGCCCGCAATAATATAATCAAGCCATTTTGACTTTACTTCATTGAAAATTTCTTTTACCTTAAAGGCATCTTCGAGTTTCGAATTACGGCAATATCCGGCCAGAGCCACAAAGACAACCGGCACCACGACAAGAAGCACTATAAAAGCTATCAGAGGGAAAAACAGCCAGGAGAACACCAGCCTTACCACAAAAAGCACAAAAGAAAACACTATGCCGTATATAATGCATATTGCCCACGGCATAAGCCCTTCCATAAAGATTTTCCCCATATCATCCCACTCGGGAAGCTTAGCTTCAGCGCCGCCTTTAAACTCGGCAATACTTGATTTAAGAAACCTTATTATGTATCCTACCGCAAATATGCTTGTTACCACATTCACAACGGGTATTATAAGTGTCGCCCCGAGAATAAGGAGCTTAACCGCCCATTTACTATCCTTCGAAGGATATTTTAAAGCCTGTTCAATTTGAAAACGCATAGTTACAACCTCCTTTTAATAAATTTTCAATAACTTCCGCCCTGTTCCGCAACACCAGCCATAATTCCCATCGCCATGAGAGCTATCCATACCAGAATGCCGAGAATCATGAGGACGGTGCCTATAATACCTATTATCATACCGGCCTTTGCCATTCCTTCCCCCGCCCTGGGAGAAAGACCCTTTTTAATATCAGAAAGCTCAATTGCCCCTAATATCCATGCCACTATCGCAAGAGGGCCGCAGCATAGGATACCCACAATTCCCAATACCAGCGATGTAATCGCTCTTCCGCTTGCCTTATCAGCTGACGGAACGATCTCGGGCGCTTTTACAGCTTCATCCATATAAACCTCCTTTAGATTTTTTCAATTAAAATAAAAATATATCTTTACAATCCATGAAAGAATGACAAAAGCCGCAATAAACCACCTAACACGAACCGCCATAAGAAAAAAATACATGTAATCAAACGGTTTACCTAGGATAAAACAATATCCCGAATAAAGCAAAAAATAAAAACCCGAAAAAAATAATAGGCTCGCAAACGGATTTGCCTTAAAACCTTCAGTAAACCCGCCTTTCGCCAGGTAAGCAAAGGCAGTGGTCGATCCGCAGAAAGGGCACGGAATTCCGGTGGTTTCATAAAACAGGCATGGCGGAAGAAACAGATTTTTGTGAGTCCCCACTCCGTCTGTAGAAGGCGTTAAAGAAAAAGAAACCGCATAGACGAACAAAAGAAAAATCAGCAACGACAAATTAAAAGCGGTTCTCTTATCAAAAAAAGTCTTTTTTACTGCGTTCAAACTATCTGTTATCATAACCTTAGAGATTATAATATGTTATGACTTCAGGCTTCAAGAAATATTTATACCGTATCAATTAACATTATAATTTTTGCATTTAAAGGTGATTTCCAATATTATATTTATTGTGAAAAAAGGTATTGAAAAATATTTCAAAGAGAAAGCATCCCTGATAAACAGGCGTCTCGACGGGTTACTGCCTGATGCCGGCAGGTATCCGTCTCCCCTCTTTAAAGCTATGCGCTACGGTGTCATGTCCGGGGGCAAAAGAATCAGGCCTATAACAGCCATTGCCGTTTGTGGAGCCCTCGGGGGAAAAGAAAAAGATGTTATCGACTTCGCGTCCGCAATCGAAATGGTACACTGTTATTCCCTGATACATGATGACCTCCCTTCGATGGACAATGACGATTTCAGGAGAGGGAAGCCTACATGCCACAGAATATTCGGGGAAGCTATTGCCATTCTTGCCGGCGATGCACTCCTGAACCTTGCATTTGAGACTGTCATGTTTTCCAAATCGCCTAAAAAGGAAGCAGCGATGAAATCGCTGTCGCTAAATGCAGGGCTTCACGGTATGGTAGCCGGGCAGTGCGCTGATATCATTTCGGAAAACAGAGAAGTATCACGCAGGGAACTCCTTTTCATACACAGGAATAAAACCGCGGCTCTGTTCTCCTGCGCCTGTGAACTCGGGGCAATAGCAGCCTCAGCCGGACCACGCAACACAAGAAAGATGAAAGAACTCGGATATAATATAGGTATGTCCTTTCAAATAGCGGATGACCTGCTGGATATAACAGGGAACGAAAAAGAAGTTGGGAAAAAACTGAGAAAAGATTCCTCCGCAGGTAAAAACACTTACCCTTCTATTTTTGGAATAAAGACCGCCCGGAGGCATTTTCTTAAATACTCCGCCGCGGCAGCCAAAATCGCGGAATCTCTCAAGGCAAAAGGCAGTATTTTAAAGGATATTACGACATTTCTTACAAAAAGGAGCGCGTAACATGAAAATATCAGTTGTAATGGCCGCTTACAATGAAAAAGAAACCATAAAGAAAATAATGGAGAGTGTGCTTTCCGTTAACAATATCCATGAACTAATAGTAGTGGACGACGGTTCCAATGACGGGACAACGGAAACCCTTGAGAGAATAAATGATCCTAAGATTATCAAACTTTTCTCGGATAAAAACTACGGGAAAGGTCATTCCCTGAGAAAAGGTTTTGAAAAAGTCACCGGGGACGTGGTCATTATTCAGGATGCCGATCTTGAATATAACCCGGCGGAATATGAAAAACTGGTCGCTCCCATCATAGACGGCAAAGCTGATGTTGTTTTCGGTTCAAGATTTATCGGCGTTCCCCACAGGGTCCTTTTCTTCTGGCATTATATAGGAAACAGATTCCTCACTCTTCTTTCCAACGCGCTTACAAATATAAACCTCACGGATATGGAAACCTGTTATAAGGCCTTTAAGTCTTCCATCCTGAACGAAGTAAAATTTAAATCACAGCGCTTTGGCTTTGAGCCGGAATTCACCGCCAAAATGGCAAGAAAAGGATACAGGATATATGAAACATCCATATCTTACAGCGGAAGGGACTATAAGGAAGGTAAAAAAATAACATGGAAAGACGGGATAGCCGCAATCGGACACATATTGAGATTCAATCTTTTTGACCGTTAAGGGAAGGCCTTCCTCTTTTTCTGTCTATCAACCCCAGGACGCCGAACTTTTCAAATCTCCTGTAATTCTGGTAAAAAGCTTCTCTCGTTACATGGTATTTTTTGCATATCATAGTTATATTGGGATTAGCTATCGTAGCCGCCTCACGTATCATCTCAAGCCTCATCTGGATAGGGTCTTTTTTATTTATGAAATCTGAGAGTTTATATATCCTTCTCTTGTTCGATTCTTCATTTTCGCCGTTTCCCTCATCCGAAATCTTATTCAACCTGGATGGGTTAAAACCAAGCTCTTCGCCCGTTCCGAGTTCTTCTTCAAGCTGGCTTATACTCTTGTCGATAATCCCGATAATCCCATTTTGTCTGAATTTTTTATTCAATATGTAAAAATCCTGCCTGAAAAAGTTAAAAAATTTGCAGATCTTATGTATATTGGGTTTACTGGCAGAATAGACTATCCGTAAAAATTCATATTTCCGTATTATGTCATCTTCAATAGGATACTTATACTCATAATTTCTCCAGACAAGGCTCTGTTTAAACTTTTCAATAAGTTCATCTATAATCGTGTAGAGCCGTTCCTTCTCTATGGGTTTGCATATATAATCATCAGCCCCGAGTTTCATGGCTTTAACCGCGATATATTCCGAACCGGCACCCGTAAGTATGGCAACCAGGACTTCAGGATACTCTTTTTTTATCTTCGAAAGCACTTCAAGCCCATCCATACCGGGCATAAGATAATCAAGAATAACAACCTGAGGCAGGATATCCCTTATCACCTCAACAGCATCTTCCCCGTTCGCAGAGGTTGAAATCTGATAACCTCTTCTTTCAAGCAGCTCTTTCAGGACATCTCTTATGCCGGGTTCATCATCTACAATTAGAATGCGGTTGCAAAACATCTCTCTTCACCTCTTTTAACAAAACAAATCCATAACTTTAATCTGGCAGTCTCCTATCCTGTAAAAGGCGGGTAAAAATCAATTATAACCTCATAAGATTTTATTGTCCATAATTTTTAACACATTCTGCCGGAAAGAATAACAATTAAATAATGTATTTTCATTTTTATTTGACTTACCGGCCGCTATTCCAATATAATGATAAATTGGTTTTTCTTTATTATATATATATAAAAATATTATGGAAAACAAAGACCAATTACAGCAAGTATTGATAGATAAGGGCATCACCCCCGATTCCCTGTCTTACCTCAGCAGGTATTTCGGCTTTGAAACATTCAAAGCCGGTCAAAAAGCCGTCATCGAAAAGATCATTGAAAAGAAAAACATACTTGCGGTAATGCCTACAGGCGGAGGCAAATCCCTCTGCTACCAGCTGCCGGCACTCATTTTCAAGGGAATCACAATAGTTGTTTCTCCTCTCATATCACTTATGAAAGATCAGATAGATGACCTGAATGAACTTTTTATAGAAGCAACTTTTATCAACAGCTCAATATCCGCAAAAGAACAGGAAAACCGCATCAATAAGGCCCGCAAAGGAATGTATAAGCTTCTTTACATAGCACCCGAAAGGTTCAGAAGTAAAAAATTCGTAGATCTTCTTAAAACGACAAAGGTTGAATTGCTTGCCATAGATGAGGCCCATTGTATATCCACTTGGGGCCATGATTTCAGGCCTGACTATTTAAGGCTCCGGCATTTCATAAAACTTATGGATAATCCCGCTGTCATAGCGCTGACGGCAACAGCGACACCGGAAGTCCAGCAGGACATAATAAAACAGCTTGATATCGGCAAAACCGAGGTAATAGTCACGGGTTTTGACAGGGAAAACCTGATTTTCAGCGTTATACACACCCCTACAAAAAAAGACAAACATGCGGTTCTTAAAGACGCCTTAAAACACAACCACGGTTCTGCGATAGTATATGTGGGAACGAGAAAAAAGGCTGAATCAACTTCGGAATTTCTGAAATCAATAAGCGTAAAAGCCATGGCTTACCATGCGGGAATGGATGACAAAGAGCGTGAAGAGGTCCAGAACAATTTTATGAACGGGAAGACTCCCGTGCTTGTGGCCACAAACGCATTCGGAATGGGAATAGACAAAGACGATATAAGATACCTCATACATTATGATATACCCGGAAACATAGAAAGTTATTATCAGGAAGCAGGAAGAGCCGGGCGGGACGGCAAAAAATCATGGTGCATACTTCTCTACTCCCCTTCGGACATAAAACTGCAGGAATACTTCATTGACCAGAGTTATCCCTCAAAAGAACAGATATTCGCGGTGCACAATTTCCTTATTGACCAGGAAGAAAACCTTATATCAAAAACAAGGGAAGAAATCAGAAGACACCTCTATGTGGAAATGAGTGAACAGGGAATTTCAAGCGCTTTGCGCATATTAAAAAAAGCCGGCGCCGTCGATATATTATCGCGTTCGGACAACATTGCATCCGTCAAATTCAGTATGAAACCCGAAATAATCACGGAGGAACGGAAAAGTAAAATCCAGAAACTCATCACTTCCTCAATCATAAAAAACTCGCAAAAAGACCCTGAAGATGAACTAAAATTCTCTTTCCCGATGTCAAAATTAATCCAATCCATTGACCTTACACCGGACCAGATCATCCGCGGGCTCAATAATATGGACAAACAGAACATAATAGAATATATTCCCCCGTTCAGAGGAAAAACCATACTGATAAAAGACCGCATTACTCCTTTTGAAAAACTGAATATAGACTGGGAAAAACTCAATGAAATGAGAGACAGGGAAATCAAAAAACTCTACCAGATAGTTCAATATGCCACATTAAACGAGTGCCGCAGAAAAATGCTTTTAGAATATTTCGGGGAAAAATACGCCCATGACACATGCCCGGGATGCGATGTATGCATAGGCCGCGAAATCCTCAAGGAGGAGCCGAAAATCGAGGAAACGGCATATACTTCAAAAGAAGCGGCGGCGGCAAAAAACCTATTAAAGTGCGTTGATGAAATCGAAGAACCTCTCATAAAAATACGAGTAGCACAAATATTGACCGGTTCCAAGGCAATTGTAATCAAACAGAACGGATATGACAAACTTAACAGCTACAACTCGGTCCAGGAACCGCTTGAATCCGTTATGGAAATTATAAATAAACTTGTCCTGGACGGGTTTCTCAGGGTAAGCGGGGCAGAACACCCTGTTATACTGCTCAATAAAAAAGGCAAAGATATCATCCTCGGAAGAAAAGACTTAAAGATCGCCGAACTCCGCGCTGTCAAGACCGCCGACCAGCAGATGGATTCGATCGAGGAAAATATTGTAAGAAAAATCGAAGAAAACCCGGATAATCCCGAAATTCTTTATGAAGCCGGAAATTTCTACCTAGGACAGGCAAAAAAACTTATAAAAAACGGGGAATCCAGGAAAGCCATACAATACTCCGAAAAAGGCAGCATGTTTCTCCAGAGAGTCGTTGAGGAATTTCCCGCCTCGGGAGCCGCAAAAAAAGCCTCTATGGTATTCCGGCAGGGATACGAAAACCTGTCTCATAAAGAGATTGATTTCAGTCCCATTGTAAATAACATCCCGAGCTGTCCGAGATGCGGGTCAAAAATGGTGCTGAGAGAAGGTGAATTCGGAAGATTCTGGGGATGTTCGGAATATCCTTATTGCAGGGGCACGGTAAAATATTAGGCTTTAATGAAAACCATACCTATAATATTTTTAGACCCCTACTTCATTGTCGTTTCAAAACCCGCCGGGATACTTTCAGTCCCTGCTCCCGGGAAAAAAGAAGCCGCAGCTTTATCAGTTATCCTTCCGAAACAGCTGAATGAGAAACATCTCTTTCCCTGTCACAGACTTGATAAAGAAACATCCGGATTAATTATCTTTGCAAAAGGCACTGAAGCAAGAGATAAAATGTTCGCCCTTTTCAAACAGCGCACAGTCAAGAAAAAATACCTTGCGTTTATCCAGGGCAGACCGGGCAAAATAACAGGCGCCGTCAGTTCTTTTATAGACGGCAGAAAAGCTGTCACAAAATATACCGTTTTAAACACGGACAGGGATTTTTCGGTTGTAGAAGCCGAACCTGTTACCGGCCGGAGGAACCAGATACGCATACATATGAAATCAATCGGGCATCCCATAGTGGGAGAGCGGAAATTTTCATTTGGAAAGGATTATGAACTTAAATTCAGGCGCTGCGCCCTTCATGCTTACAAAATAGAATTCATCCATCCTTATACCGAAAAACTTATCTGTCTAAGAAACGCCCTGCCGGATGACATGAAGGCTTTCCTAGAAAAAAACAATGTCCGGCTTCGTCTAAAATAAGAATCAATTTCTTTTTAATTCGAACTTTGTATATTTTTTGACGGATGATACGGCTTCGCTGAAGTAGACAGGATCTCCGCATGACACCAGTGATATCACTTTCCGGTTCTTCAGAAACAGATAAAGCACGTTTACATCTCCCGCCGTACTTTTATCCGACAGGTCCATATCTATAAAATCGGTGGCAAGGTAATCAATATCCCGATAAGGGATAACTTTGTCCTGAATACAAAAAAAACCGAAATACCTTTTTAAAAATAATTTTTTCAGACGGTTATCAAAATAGACCTTTTTCCTGAAAAGAGCCGGAACAAATATCAGCAGCATGTTTATAAGCACTATTGTTAATATATAATTTATAAAACTTGATAAACTGGCAATATATATATAAGCCGCGTTGACCGCCACCAGACCTATAAAAGAATAAATTATATAGTTCAGAGAAGCAGCCGATATAATTACCCTGTTTTCATTGGCATCCAGTATTTTCCCTATATCCATAGCTTACCGCCGCGTATATTGATTTTTTATATTATTATCATATTTACATCTTTTTTTAAATAAGCAATAATATTACTCTTACAGGAATTAATTTATGAATTACAAAAAATTCTTATTCATATTTTTCACCCTGCTTGCAACAGCAATTGCGTTTTACGCGATTTACCTCAGGTTTGTGATAAAAGAACGGTTCTCAAAGCCGGACAACCTGCTGACATTCATACATAACGTTGATTCCCCCGAAAATAACTGTTCATTCGCGCTTTTCGGAGACTATTCCGATACAAAACGGCTCCTATGGTATGTATTCCGTTTTGAAGGACAGTCAGGAAACACGCCGATTGAGATACCTGCCGGCTTCCTTGAGGCAAAAACCCAAAAACAGAGGTATTTCAAAGACAATCTGCTTACATGGAATGTTTCTTCTTCAAATTTTGATGTTTACAACCCCAGCATCAAAGTTATCAAGTCTAAATACCTTATTTTCGACAGGGGCGGAATCCATCACTTCCTGTATGATATAAAAAACTCGCAGAAATTATTCGAGGACAATAATCCATGGCTAACATTCATATATTCCGAGGAGGGCAAGTTTATCGATTCGCCGACAGATAAAGTTGAGATGGGCGCGCTATTTAACAAATGGAAAATCGAAAATATGCACGAGAATATTACATCTGTCATAGAAGAAACCGATTAGTTAATGACTGCCGGCATCAAACATTTCTTTTGCGGAATTTTTCTTTATCTCTGAGAGCCCCAAGGCAGGTGTAGTTCAAACATTTTAGCTTTTCATTTATGTCATCTCGCGGCAGGATAGATTCTTCCAATGGACAAAACAGAAAATAATCATGGCAAATACAGCGCCCAGCGCATCGGAAAGCATATCTTTTTGTGCGTCCCATACGTCACCCTGTGAACCCAGCACGGCAAGGCCCGCAGATTCATCAGCGCAAACAGCATACAGCCATTCGAATATTTCATAAATGGACGCCACGGCAAAAATTGCAAATATCGGAAATAAAATCAGAATGAACCTGTTATGGGTAAGTTTCCTGGAAAATAAGACCTCTGCAATCGGATAAGCGTAAAAACCCACAGCAAAATGGGAAATACGGTCGTAATTGTTTCTGGCACATCCGAAAAAATCATTAATCAAATCGAACGGGACGCGACTAAACGTATAATGGCCCCCTACTGTGTGTAAAATGACAAAAAATGACATCAGTACGCAACTCAACGCAGAAAATTTGTAAAACCTGTAGCTGAGAACAATGGCAACCATCACAATCATAACCGGAATGTTTTCAGCCCACCAGACGGCGCGGTCATAAGGCGATACAGCGCAGACTATAAAGACCGCGATATATATGGATAATAAAATGACAGGTACCAGTTTTTTCATGCTTACATGTACCGTATTACCAGAGTCAATTTGAAAATAGTTGTAACGCCATAATAAGGGGAACACCCAGCATCGAAATCAGGGGCCACATATCCCTTGCGTTAGGATGAGCCACACTTTGCCCCATTAATCCCGCCAGCAGCCCGACCGCTGCGGCAATTACAACCGCAATAATTATATTTTTCATACTTATCGCCTTGGCGCTTTTCAACTTGCTGAGATATGCCCCGCCGCTGATGGCAAAACCGGCAGGGGTAAAAATAACCAGCCGCACTCCCATATTATCCATATCAAAAAGCGACCTAAAAATCAAAGCGATGACGATACTAACCACCAAAGCAACTCCCGCGCCGGCAAAACCTATGGCAATAAACTTGACCAAAGAAAATGACATCCTTTCCTCTTCTGCCTGTTGGACTCCGCCGTTTTCGGGATTCTGTCGCAGTTCCGGCATAATATTTTCTCCTCATTTTATTCTATCTTTGTTATATTCTATATTCTTTCCCAATCCTCTGTTTTACCGGAAACTTTTTTAAATAAAGGATGTGCTTCTATTTTCGCCCGGTTTTTCAATGTATTATACTTAACCTTATCTCTTTCTTTTAATTTTTTCAATAAATGCATAAACTCAAATTGCACCTGGCCTGTAGAAACACTTATTTTGCCTGATGGTCTTGTTGAACCTATTTTTTGCGCATCGAATTTAAAATTTCTTTTATTTCCCTCTTCCCATATCCCTTTTAAATAATTATTGACGGAATTCACCGGTGAGGACTGTCTTTTAAACCTGAGTAACTGGGGATGATGTTTATATCCCTTTACTTTATTCTGCAGGACAGCTTTTGCCAGCAATGCTTCTCTCCATAAGGCAACAAGCCCCATGGTATCCAGATATTTCGGGTGAATTGACCATAATCTCATATATTGGCCTTAAAGTATACTTTGTGCGGGGGGTTGTGTCAATTTTTGCAGAAAGAAGACGAAAAATACCCCGCAGGTGGCGGGAACTGGCACCCCCGAGACGAATCGAACGTCCGACACCCGGTTTAGGAAACCGGTGCTCTATCCCCTGAGCTACGGGGGCGCAATAATCAGTTATCAAGTTAAATAATTATCGAGTTACTAAGTTTAAATTTCTCATTTCTTCATTTAGCAACTCGGCAATTAAACAATTTCACAACATCTCCCCGACACTCCCGCCGAGAAAGGCGGGATGCTCTACCCCCTGAGTTTACCCGCCAGCGCTTTGTGGCGGGCTACGGGGACGCAATAATCAGTTATTAAATTAACTGGTTATCAGGTTATTAAGTATCGATCTTTAGTTTTTTTTACTTAGTAACTTTGTCCACCGGCAGGTGAGCCAATATTCTTACCCGCACAGACAGATACAAACTCAGATTAGAAAAAATATACGATATGGAGAAAAATTGCAAGTGAAAATACTTTGACAGGGCTTAAAATTCCATTAAGGAATACGTATTATACTTTTTAAGCTTATCAAGCCCCTTCAGGAACGTAAGGTTGATTAAAAAGCATATAGCGACAATTTCCCCTTCGAGTTTCTCGACAAGTTCGGCCGAGGCTTTCATTGTGCCTCCTGTAGCAAGCAGGTCATCCACCAAAAGGATTCTTTCACCTTTATTGATCGCGTCGCTGTGTATTTCAACGCTGCTTGTGCCGTATTCAAGGGCATAATCCGCGTTAATGGTCGTGTGAGGGAGTTTTCCTTTTTTTCTGATAGGCACAAAACCGGCGCCAAGCTTATACGCAAGAGCCGAACCGAAAATAAAACCGCGGGATTCAATGGCGGCAATCTTATCTATTTCTTTATTCCTGAATTTCTTATACATAATATCTATTGTCCGGCTGAAAAGTTGCCCGTCGGACAAAAGGGGTGTTATATCCTTAAAAATTATTCCAGCTTTGGGAAAATCAGGAATATCTCTGATAGCTTTTTTTAAAATCTCCGACATTATCCGACCCTCGCTTATATCGCCCAGTTCTCTTTTGTCTTACTAATCAGTTTTCTGAGCTTTTTCATAGCTGTCTGTTCTATCTGCCTCACTCTTTCTCTCGTAACCTTGTATTTTTTCCCGATTTCTTCAAGCGTAAGGTTTTCCCCGTCCTCTATGCCAAACCTCAGGCGCAATATTTCCGCTTCGCGGGGAGCAAGTTCCTCAAGAAGAATCTCGATTTCTTCCTTAAGCAGTATAGCGCCGACTTCCTTTGTGGGGTCGGGCGCCTGTTTATTCTCTATAATCTCAATAAGTTCATCCGTACCGTTTTCGCCTCCCATAATACTGTAAAGGGAACTGGGAGATGTTGAAGCATTCTGAATTTCAAGGACCTTGGATACCGATATATCAAGTTCCTGCGCAATATCCTGTGCCGAAGGGTCTTTGTGATTTTTCTGGGTAAGCTCGCGAATAACTTTTCTTACGGTGGAAAGTTTTTCTATCATATACACCGGCACGCGGATAGTCTTGCCCTGGTTTGCAAGCGCGCGCATAATAGATTGTTTTATCCACCACGAAGCATAGGTGCTGAGCTTACAGCCTTTTCTTATATCATACTTTTCCACTGCTTTAATAAGGCCAAGGTTGCCCTCCTCAACCAGGTCAAGAAAAGGCAACCCTATATTTTCATAACGCTTTGCAATTGAAACAACAAGCCTCAGGTTGGACCTTATCAAACACTTATGGGCTTCTGTATCGCCCTTTTTCGCTTTTCTGGCCAAATCCTTCTCTTCTTCAGGAGAAAGAAGGGGTATCGAACCGATNNGAATAGGGTCGCTAATCGAGCTCATTTTACTCCGTTAACATTGTTTTATTTCCTGTTGTTTCTCAGTGCAGCCTGCGCGGCCGCCAGCCTTGCAATCGGAACCCTGTAAGGAGAACAACTTACATAACTAAGACCTGTTTTATAACAGAACTCGATGCTTTTCGGTTCTCCTCCATGTTCACCGCAGATTCCGAGTTTGATGTCTTTATTTACTTTTCTCCCTAATTTTACCGCTATTTCAACCAATTTTCCAACACCATCTGCGTCAAGCACCTGGAACGGATCATATTCATATATCCCCATGGCCACATAGTCGGGAAGGAATTTCCCGGCGTCATCCCTGGAAAATCCGCAACCCATCTGCGTCAGGTCGTTCGTTCCGAACGAGA
>DJVC01000132.1 GCA_002440765.1 bacterium UBP3_UBA6266
TATTAAGCATAAAAGCCGCAATAATAACGGCTATTTCCATATGTCTTTTGTCTTTCTTTCTTAACCGTTCCATCAGCATTGCCAGAAGGACGGGAAGGGTAATTAAAAATATATTCGATAAGAATAAAGTGTTTCCGAAAAATATTTTAACTCTCCACGGGTGCTCAAAAATTACAACCGCCAGACTGCAAACGGCAAGAAGCGTCGCGGAAATAACCAGGGCTTTTATAAATAACAACCTGCTTTCCGAAAAAGATACAAAAATATACCTGAAATAAAAATAAAACAACATCAGGATAAAGGAAGTAACACAGCCCCTGACGGCATAACCTCCATACACTGAAAATAAGCTGCTAAGACCGAGAAAAAAAACATAAACCATAATAAGAACATCATTCCCAATAAATAAAACCGGACTTCTTCCATGGTAAATCTGCGACAAAATACGGAGTGAAAATAATACAAGGATTATCTCACCCAAATAAAGTTTTCCCATAAAGGGATTGAGCAGACCCGGTATGACAAGAAACGGGAATAATAGCAGATATAACAGCGCTGATTTCAGGGATAGTTCATATCTATGGGGAAGCGTTAATGATTTCATACGATAAGTATAATGGACATAAATACTATTACACAATATTAAATAAAAAAAACCCGGAAAAAGACATACCGGGCTCTCTCGGATTTTATATTAAATAAATATATTATTTTAAGGTATCGCCCCTCGGACACCACCTTGCGTCATTTCCCACATAAAGGCAGTTTACACCGTCATACTGATGGTTGCTGGGCTGAGAATCCCAGACTAACGCGATGTTCGCATCACCTGTTTCTTTCATACCCTTGATATACCTGTAACTCATGGCATTTGTATCATTGGTCGGATAGGTTCTTGTAAGTCCGGTGGAATCCAATACCGTATGTCTTGTGCTCGGACATTCAAAAATGTCAAAGCTCTCCATATACCCGTAATCATACAACGGATTCAGATTATCGGTATTTTCACCGGTTCCCGCGTTGACAAACCATTCGCCGTACTCCTGCGCGTAAATATGCAGAGAAACGCCTATCTGCTTAAGATTCGACAGGCAAACTGTTCTTTTCCCCTTTTCCCTGGCTTTTGAAAGGGCGGGAAGAAGAATACTTGCCATAATCGACATTATGGCTATTACCACAAGAAGTTCTATCAGCGTAAAAGCTCTACACCTTCTCACTCTATCCCCCTTTATAAAGGATAAACATGAACCTTCTCATATAATCCCTATACTAAGTAAACCATATTTTAACGTTTTTTTCAACAAATTACAGCGTTATTATAACGCAAAAAAACCGCAGAAAACACATACTTCATAACTTCTTTAAATACAGGTAGTTATGTATTACAACATATTAACTTTCAGTTTTTTATCCGAAAAAACTTTAATAATATTCTGTTTTACAACACCCTCTGTATCAAGAAAATAGGCATCCCTGAAATATCTCCCGCTTTTAGATTCCATACCCAAATTTTCAGCGGCTAAAGCGGCGTTAAAATAAGCTTCCGGATTATAAGGATTAATAAATATTTCATCTTCAAAAAACTTTAAGGCGGAAGCATAATCCCCTGTTCTCAGATAACATATGCCAAGCCCGAAATTGATATTAGCAAAATAAGGCGCTCGCCTCTTTATCTTCAAATAATCATTAATGGCTTCTTTATAATTTCCCAAATAAAAATACCCATAAGCCCGATAAAAAAGAGCCATGTTATCTTCCGGAGCAAGCCTGAGAGCTTTCTCATAATAGATTACCGAAGCGCTATAACGCCCCAATTCATCGCTGGTAACAGCCTTTCTCATGACATAATTATAGCAGGTTTTTGAATAAATGTGTTTTAACGGGCAGAACAGCAAAAACAACACTGCCGCATATGAGAATGTTTTTCTCAGCGTATTATTTAAATATAAAACCCTGTCGGTTCTTGCGGTTATACCGGCAAAAAACCAGAAAAACGCGCCCAAAAACGTGATGTTATACACATTGGAAAAAAGCATCATCATAAAAATACAAAAACAGGCGGAGGAACAGCAGATATAAAAATATTTGAGACGCAGCCCGGTATAATTTCCGGAAGATAAGTCGGCACAGATAAAAACGCCGAAGATCAATATCGAAAATGAGGCAAAACCCAAAACCCCCGTCTCAGCTAAAACATGCAGAAACTCATTATGCGCATGGTCCGAAAGTTTCTGCATCTTTGTCTGTTCCACAATACTCTTATCTTTATATTCCGGGAAAAATATAAAAAAGGAACCCGGACCCTTGCCGACCAGCGGGTCCGAAATAAACATGCCCAGCGCCCCGGACCAAAGATAATAACGGTTTGAGATATCCGTAATATTATTTAAATAATCCCGCTCTTTAAACAAATTGCCTGTTCCTTCATCGGTTACAAGATATATAACCCCCAGCAAAACAATAATGCATATTAAAACAGGCAGAAACTTTCTTGTTTTCTCCCATCCGAAATATGCTGAAAGGAAATACAAAGTGATAAACAGCAGCGCTATCTGGCTGCCCCTGCTCATAGCCATTGAAAACATAAAAACCGACAATAGAACCAGCGCCAGCATCAAAACCCCGATTAGCAACCTGTTATTCTGTTTTTCTGACTTCGATACATACAGGATGGCGCACAAACTAAAAGGAAAAGAAATAAGAATATATGAAGCGAAAAAAATCGGATTTCCCGGCAGGGAAGGGATCCTGATAAAAAACCCGGATGTATCGGGGAAAACTTCGGGGATTATAAAAAACATCTGGTAAAACCCGTATATAACAGATATTAACAAACCTAAAATAAACGCGGAGAATATAAAAAATTCTGTTTTTTCCATTTTCCTTATATGAACCGCGAACCTGAAACACAGATAATACAGCAATACCTTATATAAAAAATCAACGGCAGGATACCTGTATCTCGAAAAAAACATGCTTACAAGAGATACAGAAATAAAAAGGACAAACAAGAGATCAAGATACCCATAACGCACAAGCCCGTCAATCTTGATTTTAAATAATAAATAGACGCAGAATAAAAAAACTGAAGTCCATAATATAATATCTTTAATAAAAGTATGATCCAGAAAACCGTAAAAGATTACGGACGGTGAGATAAAAAAAACGAAAATAAGGAGTATAATAAATCTTCTGCCCATAAAACCAATTATACTTCAATACAGAAATTTATATATAAAAAAGCGCCCGCTCGTACCCGAACGGACGCTTTCAATCCTCAAACAAGCCCAAAGAAAAGGTTATTTAACAGTATTTCCTCTTGGGCACCATCTTGCATCACTTCCGATATAGACGCAGTTTCCACCGTCATCGGAGTGGTTCTGCACTCTTTCCCAAACAACCCCGGAATCAGCAGGGTCAGATTCTTTCTTTCCCCTTCTATATACATAGCTCATCGCATTGGTATCACCACCGCTGACCGTATTAGTTGTATATGTCCTTGTCAGTCCTGTTGTCGAGTCACTAACCGAATCAGATGTGCTCGGACATACAAAAATACTTAAGCTTGTGGTATAACCGTCATACAACGGAGCCAGACTGTCGGTTGTAGCGGCAGTTCCGCTGTATACAAACCAGTCATCCCAATCCTGAGCATAGATATGAAGAGCTGTCCCGATCTGCTTGACATTCGAGAGGCAGTTTATTCTCCTTGCCTGTTCCCTTGCTCTCCCCAATGCAGGCAACAGCATACCGGCAAGAATGGCTATAATTGCGATAACAACGAGGAGTTCAATCAATGTGAAACCTTTCGCCTTTCTCATATCAGTTCGACCTCCTTTCCCATTTTTATCTTTAACCTCATTCTAATTAAACCACATTAACAACCTTATTTCAATAAATTCGTTGTGTGAAAATCACGCAATCTTAATCCTGCTTCTTTTGGCCTCCGAGCAGGCCCAGCTTCTGCATCTGATATCTAAGGGCATGCCTGCTTAATTTCAGTAATTGCGCGGTCTTGCTTATGCTGCCTCCGGACTTTCTCATAGCCAGTTCAATAAGTTCCTTTTCATAGTTTGAAACCTGCTCCTGATAATCAATCCCTTTCCCGGAAAAAACCTCTTTTGTATCATTACCCTTTACTTTGAAGGCGGGGACTTTAATCTGGCGCACCACACTGGGAACCGCCACGACATCCCTGTTCTCCATGGAAACTATTTTTTCAACGAGTTTTTCCAGTTCCAGAACATTTCCGCTCCATTCATGCTGCACAAGCAGGGTTTTAACATCATCATCAAAACCTTTTATGGCCTTTCCGGTCAAAGCGCTGTATTTATCAAGAAAATATTCAGCCAGCGGAATAATATCTTCCTTTCTTTCTCTTAAAGGCGGAATTTTAATATTGATTATATTCACCCTGTAAAAAAGATCCTCCCTGAAAGTGCCTTTTTTAACTTCATGCTGCGCATTTTTTGTTGTTGATGAAATAATTCTCACATCTGTTATTCCTTCTGTCCCGGATTTTTTATTGTAATATCTGCTGTTTTTAAACACGCGAAGCAGCTGCTCCTGCAGGTTTAAGGGCATATCGCATATTTCATTTATATAAAGGGTTCCGCCCCCGGCAACTTTAAAACAGCTGTTTTTCTCTTCCTGATTCTGGGCTTTCCCGCAGCCTGACAATTCTTTTCCGAGCAACTCGGATGAAACGCCGGCGCAATTCAGGTAGTAAAAGGGCTTGTCTCTCCTGGCGCTGTGAAAATGCAATGCCCTCGCTATCAATTCCTTGCCTGTCCCTCTCTCCCCTTCTATCATCACCGGGGAGACCGTCGGAGCAACAGTATAAACCAATTTACATATTTACTGTATTTGCGGCGATTTTCCCACCACACCCCTCAATCCCTCCTCATTAGCCAGTGTCCCCATTAATTTCTTATTTTCAAGCACCAGCCGGTTATGCTCTAATGCCCTTTTAACGGTAAAAAGGAATTCATCAGGGTCAAAAGGTTTGGCTATATAGTCAAAAGCCCCTTCTTTTATCGCCTTTACGGCCAGCTTAGGGGTAGCATACGCCGTTATCATAATAAACTCTGTATAGGGAAAATCTTTTTTTATAGATTCCATAAACTTAAATCCGTCTATTTTTTTCATTTTCGCGTCGGTCACTATAAGATTGAACTTTTCACTATTGCATATGGATACAGCCTGTTCGGCGCTCAGCGCCGTGACAACGCTGTATCCCTTTCTTCTCAATATGGTACAGAGCGACTCAGCCATGTTTTTTTCATCATCTACAATCAGTATTCTTGTTTTTCCGGCCTTATTGATTTCCATTTTTTAAAATAGTCCTGATAGGAAGATTAACTTTCACTTCTGTCCCCGCCCCGGAACTTTTGATATTTACGGATCCTCCGTATGTATCAACAATAGATTTTACTACAGATAATCCCAACCCTGTCCCTTTTTTCTTTGTCGTGACAAAAGGGTCAAAAACTTTGCCGATCAGCCCGGGATCTATGCCTCTTCCGGTATCCTGAACAACAACCAATATATAGCCATCCGAAGAATAAGCTGTCTCTATGACTATTTCCCCTTTTTCTTCCATCGCCTGTCTTGCATTTGTCACTATATTGTATATGATTTGCTTCATATGAAGGCTGTCAAAATATATTCTGGGAAGATCCGGACTGTATTTCCTTTCTATTTTTATGTTTTTGAAAAACTCCGGACCCATATCATTAACGACCGCATCAATCGATTGATTAACATCTATTTTTTCTACCTTCCCTTCCACCAGCCGCGAATAATTCAGAAGATCGGTTATGATACGGTCAGACCGCAATATTTCTTTTCTGACTATATCAAGATGTTTCCTGTTTTCAGGAGAAGTATTGCCGATTGAATTTTCCAATATATAAACAGAGTTGATTATTATGCCGAACGGATTCTTCAGTTCATGCGCGATACTGGCGGCAAGTTTTCCCGCAAGAGATATTTTTTCCGCCCTCAAAGTCATCTCCTGCAGTTCTTCTTTTACTCTGGTTTTCCTCGATAAAAGAGTATATATACCCCAGCAGCAAATACCTACAAGGACCAGAACGGCAACCTTAAGCCAAAAAACCTGGTTGTGAAGGAAAACAGATGACTGGTCATGAAGATAAATAGCTATTACATAGAACATTATAAAGCTTAAATTCAAGGCTGACTGGCTCCTGATCTTCGGGAAGTTGACCGCGTTCCTTATCATAAGCCCGCAGTACAGCCAGTAGAATTCACTGTCAAGCCCGTTTGAAAAGTATATAAGAAAACTCAGAAACAGGTTGTCTATAACGGAAAGGAAAAACGCGGATAATTTTACTATTTTAAAATTTACTTTTCTCTGCCCGAGTTTTATAAGCGTAAATATAAAAACCAGATTGCCGAGCAGATACATCCAGAACTGATATCTGTAAAAAACAAATTTGAATTCCGTTTCGCCTTTTACCTGCCAAAGAAAAATCGCCGAGGCAATCACCACTATCAGTTTGGCGGGAATCATTATGAATTTTTCAAGTATTACAATTCTTTTGAAATGTCTGATTTTCTCATCAGCGGGAATAATTGAATGGGCCATAAAAAATCAGTTTCCTTCAACCAGGCTCTTTATATACTCCTCAGTTGAATCTTTAGCCGAGACGGAAGCGGCTTCAAGGGAGCCGCCAATAAATTGCTGGACATAAGGGTTAGCGGAATTTTTTATCTCGTCAGGCGCCCCGCAGGCTATAACGCGGCCCTTAAACAGAACAGCCATTTTATCGGCTATCCGAAAAGCGCTTTTCATTTCATGTGTTACCACAACGGATGTCATGCCCAGCTTTTTGCTCAAATCCATTATCAAACGGTCTATTACGGCGGCTACTATCGGGTCAAGCCCGGCGCCGGGTTCATCATAGAATACAATTGACGGATCCAGCGCTATCGCTCTCGCCAGCGCGGCTCTTTTTTTCATGCCGCCGCTTAATTCCGACGGCATTTTCTTTTCAAAACCCGCCAGGCCGACCTGGGCTAATTTCATTTTAACCATTATATCGATAATCTTCTTATCAAGATGCGTGTGTTCTGTCAAAGGAAGCGCTACATTCTGCGCCAGAGTAAGGGAATTAAGCAACGCGCCGCCCTGATAAAGCATCCCGAATTTCAGGCGGACTCTATCCATTTCAGAATCATTCAAATGGACTATTTCTTCTCCGTCGATAAAAACCTCTCCGCTGCCCGGCTTTAGCTGCCCTATCATAATTTTAAGCAATGTGCTCTTTCCGCAACCGCTGCCGCCCATTATCACCATAGTTTCGCCTTTTTCCACGGTGAGATTGACACCGTCAAGGACTTTACGGTTATCAAACACTTTTTGAACATCTTTTACTTCCAGTATCGACATAATCTCACCTAAATAAAATAGAACCAGGCATTGAATAAACAGTCAATAATTATTATAAAAATTATAGACTGGACAACGGACTGCGTAGTTGAAATACCTACGCCGGCCGCTCCCCCCCTGACGGTCAATCCCTGATAACAACCTATCAGAGCAATCATCACGGCAAAAGCAACGCTTTTTAAAAGACCCGTCCATATATCTTTAAAAACCATATAATCAAAAGTAAGTTTTATATAGAAGGAAGAATCAATATGAAGATTAAACCTTCCGATAACATATCCGCCTGCCATGCCTACGACATTAGCAACTACGGTTAAACACGGAAGCATTATCAAGAGAGCAATCAAACGCGGGGCAACGAGAAACCTGATCGGCTTAAGAGCCATTGTTTCCAGAGCATCTATTTCCTCGGAAACCGTCATAGTGCCGATTTCGGCTGTGATTGCGGCTCCAACACGCGAAGCAACGACAATGGCCGCAAGGAAAGGTCCCAATTCTCTTGTAAATGATACTCCCACAAGGCCGGCCATCAACTCCTGACTGCCCACCTGTTTCAGCTGATAAGATGTAAGCATTGCCAGCGTAATACCGAAAAAGAAATTTACCAGCGCAACTATGGGAACGGAACCTATTCCTATAAGATTCATCTGATCCGCAACATATTTCATTTTACACGGCTGGCCTTTAAAAGGGGCAATGAATATCCAATATAAGACTTCCCTGAAAATTTTCCAGACACTGCCCGTGTGCTTGGTAAAATTAATCGCGGACCGTCCGATCTTACCTGCAAATTCTCTCATCAATCTGCTCCTTAGGAAGAGAATGACCTTACTGCTTCATCCCTTGTTTCATAAATAGCGAATATGGAATCCAGTTTGGCTATTTCAAAGATCCCTCTTGTCGTATCGTTCATACCGCACAACTTAAGGAATCCGCCATACCTGTGCATTTTTTGGAAGACTTCTATTAACGTCGCAAGCCCCGCGCTGCTTATATATTTTACATCCGCAAGGTCAACAACAAGCTTTTTATTTTCCTCTTTAAGAACACCCGCAAAAAAATCTCTGGCTTTAGGAGAAGTATGTGAATCCATATCACCTTTGAGCAGTACAAGTTCGATATCGCCTTCGGACTTTCTTTCAAATTCCATAGCAACCTCACAATGTTATAAAAACTATTTATTAATTTTTCTTTGCTTTACTGCCGCCGTTTTTTACATGCTTGACCATTATCAACTCGGTTCCGTCAGCATCATCACGGATAACATATTGTACACTATCCATTATTTTTTTCATAAAGTAAATTCCGAGTCCGCCCGGTCTTATTTCGTCCAGCTCTCTACCCTTCATCTTTTCGGGATGGACTTTCCGCCCGTAATCCTTTAGAACCACCTCTATCCCGTTATTGAGCAATGACAGCTTAATAAAAATATCTTTTGTGCTGTCTCCGTTATAGGCGTGTTTAATGATATTAGCACAGGCTTCGTCTACCGCAAGAACAATATCCGCGATATCATGTGAGGCAAAACCCGCGAGAGAAGATATCTCTTCCACCATCGTCCTCACGAGACGCAGATATTTATCGTCGCTCTTTATTTGCAGGAGAACCTGATTTTGTCCGATATTGACTTCCATAGTTAATATAGCTATATTAAATCTCTATTTAATTGTTGCCGCAATCAAAGTTAAATCATCGTGCTGCGGAACATCCCTGGAAAATGTTTTAACCTCATCAAGTATATATTGAATTATCTCGCCGGCGTCAAGTTTTTTATGTTTAATGAGAACCTTCAGCTTTTCCTCTCCGAACTCATCTCCCTTTGCGTTTCTCGCTTCCGTTATCCCATCGGTATAACCTATGATTGTCTCTCCCGCATTGATTTTTGCAACGGACTGCTCATATTTGACTCCCGGCATTATTCCCGCCGGCAGCCCGGTCCGGCATAATAGTTCCCTGATTTCACCATCCGCTCCGCGAATGACAAAAGGGTGATGCCCCGCATTGGCGAAAGTAATTACTTTTTCCTTATAATCCAATATTCCTATCAAAAGAGTTATAAACATCCCAAGCATGCTCTGTTCGACAAGGGCATTATTTATTTCTTCCATAAGTTTCCCGACACCTTTAAAAAGCGAAGCGTGGAACCTTATTTCGCTCATTGCCCTAACCATAAAAAGAGCGGCGGGGACTCCTTTGCCGGAAACATCGCCTATAACCAGCCCAACTTTACCGCCGCCAAAATCCAGAAAATCGTAAAAGTCCCCTCCCAGTTCAAGAGCGGGAATATTCCTTGCACTTAAAATAAGGTCTTCATATGAGGGAAATTCCGAAGGAAGAAAATTCTGCTGTATCTGATGGCCTATTTCAAGTTCATGTTCAACCCTCTGCCTTTCAAGAAGCCTCTTATGCATTCTGGCGTTTTCAACCGCTATCGCAACCATGCTTGAGAATGATTCGAGCAACTCCCTGTCTTCATCATCGAATCCTTCTTTCTCTATGGGATTTAATACCTGCAAAACCCCTATGGTTTTATCTTTGGCAGTTAAAGGGACACACAGTATAGCCCTGGTTTTAAATCCGGAATGCTCATCGGCGCCTTTAAAGTGTCTTGAATCATTTTCAACGTCATTAATTATAAGAGGCTTCTGTTCCTTGGCAACCCATCCTCCGATACCCTGCCCTTTCCGAAGCCTTATTTCCTTGATTTTTTCACCGGCATCTCCGTGCGCTATTTTAAAGACCAGTTCATCTGTCTTTTCATCGAGCAGCATCAATGCGCTTGCTTCGACATTCATTATGTTTTCCGCAACTTTCATGGCGCGGTCAAGAAGTTCATTGATATCAAGCGTTGAGTTAATTATGCCGCCGACAGTGATAAGCTTTTTCAGGTCGGATACCTTGCGCCGGAGTTTCTTTAATGAAGCGGATTCTTTGTCCTTGTCTTTCAACCTTTTATACCCTTTACACAGAAAATCTTTACCTTTTTGTCTTTTCCTTTAACCGCAACTTCATCTAAAAAGTCTACTTCAAATTCACCCTTAATACAATCATAAGTTGTCTCTGTGATAATTATGCCAAAAGGGTATTTGCGCGTTAATCCCTCAACTCTGGATGCCAGGTTAACATTATCCCCTATAACGGTGTAATCATATATCTGGCTTGAGCCCATATTCCCTACCATCATGGGCCCCGTATTTATTCCGATACCCATATCAATGGTTTCCAGTCCTTTCTCGGAAAAATCGGTGTGCAGAAGTTTCAGCTCTTTCATCATATCCAATGCCGTCAGGATCGCAAGCCTGGCATGGTCTTTCTGCTCCACGGGAGCATTCCAAAAGGCCATAATCGCATCACCTATGTATTTGTCTACAGTCCCGTTACGGGAAATTATCACCCTTGTCATGCGGTCAAGATACTCATTAAGCACCGGGACGACCTCATCCGGAGATCGTTTTTCACAGTAAGAGGTAAAGCCTCTTATGTCGGAAAAAAGGACCGTCATGTTTTTTCTTTCTCCGTGAAGCTTCAGTTTCGAGGGGTCCTTCAGAAGCATATCCATAATATTTTTTGATATATACCTTCCAAGAACCTTTTTTATATATCTTTTATCTTTTGTTTCAATCACATGTTTATAGACAACGGACCCGCCGAAACATATGCTCATTGCGGTATAAGGGATAACTGTATTAACATAAATATTAAAATCGCTGAACAGGTAAAAAGAAAGCGCGACAAAAAAACATGCGCTCAGGACACTGAGAGGAACGTATATCCAGAACCGGTACGGGATATTGACAGCTCCGATTACAACAGCAAGCAGGAATGTTATCAAAACACCGTACAAAAACGGAGTCTTTACTATAAAATCCCGCTCTAAGACGGTATTCAAAGCATTGGCATGGACCAGAAGAAGAGGAACCTTATTTGAAGAAATGGGTATAAGACCCAAATCATCGCCGCCTGTTATGCCGGCGCCGTATATAATGATTTTTTTAGAGTAATCCCCGGGGTAAACAACCGGCGGTATATTTTCGCTTAACTGGCTGTCCGCCTTAATGATCTGAATAGCCGGGTCACCTTTAAAATCTTTCGTGGAACCCCTGAAATTAACCGGCATACAATATTTGTCATCCGTCGGAATCCTGACAGAAGTGCCCTTTATGGAAATAATATTGCCGGTAAGTTCAATGTCTTTGGAATTCCTGTTAAAATGTCTCAAGAGAATGGCAAGTATAAATGAAGGATATACTTTTCCCGAATAACTTATAAGCATGGGCAGCCTTCTTACAATACCGTCCGAATCTTCGGGCGCGTTTACAAATCCCAAAAAGCCCGAACCGGCAATTTCAGTCACGGGAAGCTGCACGGCATCAGATTTAATTATACCCCGAAGGGTTTCCTGCACGGCGTCAACAGCAAAGCCGCCGGTTAACAAATCATCTCCTTCCTCCACATAATCTCTGTAGAGAGAGATATCCATGTCCTTTTCAATCTTAAAATAATACGGCCAGACAACCCTGTTGTTTAAAAGTTTGGTAAAATAGATAATATTATCAAGACCGTATTTCTTTTTCTCATAGTATTCGAATCTTATATCAAAACCGACCGCCGACGGGTTTGTCCTGGACAGAAACTGGAGAACCTGGGCATGGTTGGTCCACGGCCACGGCCACTTGCTGTCCCCCATCCGGATAGACTGGTCGTCTACAACTATCAGCCTTATCTTATCCGATATTCTTATACCCGCATTAACCCTCATTTTATAATCGTATATCCTGTTTTCCAGACCTTTAATGGGTTCAAGCATACAGAAAAAATAAGCAAAAATACATGAAACAAGGGGAATAAAAAAACATAGGACAAGATATTTTTTTACGTTCATATTTCAAAAGAATATCACAGAAAAAGTCGATTATACAGTTTTAATTAAATGCTTGTGGGAAATATATATTAAAGATATTATATATACAATCAGTTTAACGCCGGGATTTTAATATTTTTCAGTTTATGAAAAAAATCGCGTATACAACAATATTTATAATACTTTGCATGCCTGCATATGCCGGTATAAATGTAACCGGTGTTACAGGAACAGTTAAGTCGCGCTTGCCTTCTTCCGAATCATGGGATATGCTGAAAAAGGGAAAAAGCATAACAAAGGGCGACATAATCAAAACAGAATCTTTATCATTCACAGACTTGCTTTTCGAACAGGATAACCGTTTCAGAATAATGGAAAACACGGAAGTCGAAGTTTCCTCAATAAATGACCCTCAAGCCCTGGAAAACGGGAAGGTGATAAAACTTCTCAGCCTGAACCTGTACAACGGCGCCATCGGCGCGAAGCTTGATAAACTTCCCGAAAAGACAAGAGTAGATATAGAAACGCCTTCGGCGGTGGCGGGAGCACTGGGCACCGGCTTCACAGTCAAAACGGAGAAAGAGACTTCCAACACCACTGTTTCCGTAATAGAAAACCGGGTATTAATCTCAAGCAGCGATTCTCCCGATAAGACAGTAACAGCGGATGCTTTCAGGCAGGTAAATGTATCCCCATGGAAATATACTAATCTGGCGGCAACAGGAACGGGAATATTATCAGAATCCATTCTGGGAAAACAAAACGTGGAAAACATGAAAGGCGCCATTGTAATTAAATCATCCGGAACAGGAGTTGATGAAGCCGAAGCAAAAAGCATGGCTCTCATCGCTCTCTGTGAAAAGATATACTCAATAAAACTATCCGGTGAAAAAACGATATCTGATATTCTTTATCACGACCGGAATGCCGCGCGAAAACTCCTTGAAGCCGTTTCCAACGCCGAAATCAAAGGATCTTCGGCTAACGGTAAAAACAGTTCTACTGTCTTTGCTGAAATACAGCTGGGAACAATAGAGAATATTGTCGGCCGGAAAATACCGTCTGTCCAGATGCCCGTTTATAAGATAACCTTAAAGGAATACGGTGACAAGTTCGGAGCGCTTGCAAGGGTTACAACAAGAAGGTCCGCTTTGGTTGACAGTTACAGGCGCCTGGCAGAAAAAATATACGGCACAGTAATAGATTCCAAAACAACACTGAATGATTACGCAATATCGAATGACTCAATCAGACAGAAGGTGGAAGGCGTGGTAAAAGGAGCGGTTATAAACAAAGAAAGTTATTTTTCCGACGGCTCGGTAAGTATCGCATGCGGTATAACAGGATTAAAGGTAGTCTCCGAAGTTAATTCCGTAAGCCCTGATGTAAACTTCGGGGAAAATTACGTCTCTTCTCCCGAAAATATATCATATGAATCTTTTTCCGTTATATATAACTATTAAATGAGGAATATATGTTTATTTTTTTGAGATTGATTCTGGCCCATCTGCTGGCTGACTTTCCCTTCCAGACCTCGGAAATTTACAGGCTCAAAATAAGAAATTTCCAGGGCCAGGTCCTGCACGGCATGATAGTAGCTGTCGTTTCGCTTTTCATTCTGCTTCCTTTTGCGAACAATATATGGGTCTGGGCAATATGTTTTTTTATAGGCATTACTCACGCAATAACAGACTGGGCAAAAGTTCTCTGGACTAACAGGCAAAAAAATGGCAACCATTTCACGGGATTTATACTGGATCAGATAATACATATCTCAGTTAACTTTGCCGTTTTTGTCACGCCTCTTAAAACAATCACTTCCGCAAACACCCAAAGCATACTGTTCAATACAATCTACAACAACAATAACCATATTATTTATGCCATATCGTATGTAATCGTCACTTTCGGATTAACTTATTTTATCGACACATTCAAAATGACATATTTCAAGGATACATATAAATCAATAAGCACAAAGGAAGAAATCACAGGACTGTCTTCGAGAGGCGTAATTCTGACATCCATCATTGTAACCGGTAACTTTTATCTTTTTATACCGCTGATTATTGCGGGTGAAATGTATTTAGTGAAGCCGATGGCGCTAAAGAACAGGATTGCCGACCTTCTCCTTGGCACGGCGCCGACAATTTTTATCGGCATAATATTGCGCCATTGCCTGGAAGAAATCTCCACATGCGGGGTTTGCGGCATATTCAATGTCCTTTGAAGTTATTCCTGCTTAATAAGAGATCCCCTGTCGAAATTGCCTCCGCTGATAGTGTTAGCTTTTGAAAATTTATCTTCTACGGCAAAAACCTGGACTTTACCCGTTTTCTGTGTTTCGCTTCCCAGTGTAATTCCCGTGTCAGGATCAATTAATTCTTCTCCAACGGAAAATACGGAAAATTCATCGCCCACCATTACTCCTGATTCCAGCCCGCAGTTCAAATACACGACATTATCCTTGACAGTAACTACTTTGCCCTGCCAGGGAACATTTCTCAGTTCGGCGCAGATCCAGGCTATAGCTTGATCGATTGCGGCCTGGGTAGCTTTGCCCAGGGGGGCTTTTTGAAAGTTTGATGTGCCGATTCCCCAGTCGGAGCGGCCGTAACCGATACTCATTCCGGAAGATTTCGCTTTTGCCTCACATCTCTTGGATGCAATCACCTGTCCCGTAGTTACGTCATACAACCTGATGTTAACGGCAACATGCGCATATGAGCCTGAACCACCCAGAGAAAAACCTTTAACATTAAATCCCACGCCTCCGCCGGATGTCCTTTCGGCGAATTCAGTAACGGCTCCGCTGACAAGTATCTGGGCATTCAACAACCTTCCGGTCTGGGGAGCTCCGGCGGAAGTTGTCCGGCCGCTTTGCGCAAAATCCTGCTCCTCAAGAACACCTCTTATATTCTGGCGTTCAACAACAATGAACTTATCTGAATTAGTTAAAGAAGTGGTGAGCATTTCGGCCATCCCGTGCCCTAAATTCCACTCAGCGTTAAAGCCTGCTTTATTTTCAAAATCTGAAACCGCTATGGTCTTTTTGATTTCAGCATGAGACAATCCATATAAAAAAACAAAACAAATACAGAAAAACACCGACATCCTTTTCATAATTTCTTTTTCCCTCCAATAATTGAACTGTCCTGCTCTGTTTCGACAGGCTGTACAGGAACCTCTATATATTTAATTATATCTCCTCTTGAGAAATTTCCTCCGGATACGGTTTCCGCAAGCGAAAATTTATCTTGAACTTCAACAACTCTGACCCTGCCCGATCTTTCTTTCTCAAAACCGAGAGATATTCCCGAATCAGGATCTACCAATTCATCCCCTTTGCGGAAAATTTCGAATTCATCTCCGATCTTTACGTTTGAATCGATACCGCAATTCAGATAAACTTTGTCTTTCTTTACGGTAACAATACTTCCTCTCCACTGGACTTTCTGCATCTCCATGCATATAAAATATACTGCTTCATTTATTGCTTCCTGAGTGACTTTCCCCAGAGGGGAAGCTTTGAAATTATCAAAGTCCACGGCCCAGTCACTTTCTGAATATCCCACGCTCAGTCCGGAAACATTACCTTTGCCTTCAACCCTCTGCGAAGCGATAACCTGACCTGTTGTAGTATCATACATCCTCAGATTAATAGCAACATAGGCAGTTGCTCCTCTGAGCCCGAGGGAAAAACCTTTATACTCAAACATACTGCCCGAATCATATATGCGCTGGGAAAATTCGGTGACGGCTCCGCTGACAAGTATCTGGGCATTTAAAAGCTTTCCTATTTTAGGGGCCCCGGCATTAACGGTTCTTCCGCTTAATGAAAAATCCTGCTCTTCGAGAATCTGGCCTATATTCCGGCGTTCAACAATGATAAACCTGTCTGTTTCCAAAAGAGCGGTCGTAAGCATTTCCGCCATGCCGTCGCCCAAATTCCACTGGGCATTGGCACCTGCTTTGTTTTCAAAATCCGCGACTGCTACGGTTTTTTTAGGACCTGTAACCGGCGGGAGGTGGAATTCCCGAACTTTTTCCTGTTTTTTCTTTACGGGTTTTTCTCTCACGGACCTGTTTTCCTGTATCCGCCTGCGGGCAGCAAAAACAAAGTCACCCGACAAAAAGAAAGAAACCGTTAAAAATATTATTAAGGGAAAAACCGCCTTTCTAAAAATGACCATGCCTAATTTCCCATAAATTCTATATCAATCCTGTTTTGCGTCCTGCCTTTCACTTCAATGTCGGTATCCGGAAGAGTGGTTATAATCTCCTCAAATCCTTTATATAATGAGCCGTCTATAGTGACATCTATAACGACAACTCCTTTCGAAAAACTGCGTTCGTTAACGCTTTTAACTCCCCTGATTTCCTCAAGAGCTTTTTCAAAAGCAATCCTTTCGGATGAACCCGCATTAAACCCTACTATCTGAATATCCGTCACATTATATACTTTTGATCTCCAGTTCTCAACGATCTGATCCATAATCTTCGACGCGAGCTCTACGCCGGATTTTTTCATGGATTCTCTCGCGGTCGGCACTCTTCCGCCGCCCCTGGACTGGGCCGATGTGCCGTCGCTGGCAATTACCTGGGCCGTATCCACATCTATTGCCTTTGCTGTCACCTGGGATTCATAAGCAAAAACAGAAACCCCGTACGGCTGACTCGAATCAATCAAATCGGCCGTTGCCTGCCCCACTATAACAACTTCCGCCCCAAATCTCCTTCCCAGAGAAGCGGCCTCAGCCGGATTTTCATAATATAAAGTCGCGTCCCTCATTTTTACGGCTTCCATCTGTGATTTATCTGTCAGTTTAAAACCGCCGGTCAGAAAACTTTTTTCCATGCCCGTCTGAACCGTCTCGCCCGGCTGGGTCATCCCGTCAATCATTTCGCTGAAGATAATCATAACACGGGGTTTGTTAAGTTTCTCTTTAACTATGTTCAAAGCCTGAAGGTTTTTGCGTAAACGCCCCATGCTGACAACGGCCTTTACGGCAATTTGATATATATCCCCGTCTCCGCCGTTGTCACTGATAATTTCGTAGTTCTTTACATACCCCTTCACTTCAGAATAAACCTGATCGTCAAGCAACTGGAAATTCTGCACCATAGTCTCTGAATCGATCACACTTCCCACCGCCTGTTCCACCGCATTTCTTAACGCCCTGTTGAGAGCTTCATCCCTGGCCCGCAAAACACCATCGGCTCCCGAACCTCTTATCGCAGCCATACCTTTTGCGACAACCGTTTTTTCACCCTGGGCAACGCTCCAGGCCGATACCAGTATGAGAATAGATAAAATCAATATTCGTTTCATTCTAAAACTCCCCGTGTTACTCAACCACTTCTCTTGTTTCCACGACTACCTGTTCTTTTACCACATACTTCTCAGTGCATCCCGACAAGACCAGAACAGCCAAACATAAAACAATAAGCATTGAAAAATTTGTTTTCTTCATATTATCTCCCTATTCCAAATATTAGTTATAATCATATAACTATCTGTAATTCCTCAAGGAATCCCATAAAGATTCCATTGGGAGAGACACTACTATCTCAACACTTCCGTCTTCAAGGTATGCGGGCTCACTCACCTCGGCCCCGGAAAGAAAAGCGCTTACTGAAGCATTAACCTCATCATTCTGAACCGCAAAATCTCTCACGGTTGTGTTTGCGCTTATTTTAACACCGTATACAAGTTCCGCAAGATTCCTTTTTGCATCAACTTCAGCCGCTCTTACAGCATTAAGTTTTGCCACTGTCCCTGTTTCTCCTTCCCGCGGAACGCCATAACCTCTGGCCGAATAAGTTTCATAAGACCAGGATGGCCTCGACCGGGACCCGGACGGCAGTTGAGAAACGGGTTCTTTCTCAGTATATCTCTCCGGCGGCACACCAAAACCCGTAGCTTTGATAACTCTTACA
>DJVC01000111.1 GCA_002440765.1 bacterium UBP3_UBA6266
TTCCGTCCAGCTCAGGAGCAGGTCGTATCTCTTGTTTCCCGCCTGAGCCTTAATCCTCAGTTTCTGACCCGCGCCGGTGAATGTAGGCCAATTCTTCCAATCAAAATTAGACTGTGTCAACTCGACAAAACCTACAACATCATCAGTTGAGCTGAATCCAGCTCCAAACCCCACCGTACCTGTCTTTTTCTCCTCCACATTTACAACAAGGTCTTTGGTGTCAAGTTTTGAACCCGGCTCATAAATTGTCGATACATCCTTAAAATAGCCGGTGTTCTCAAGTCTTGCTTTGCTTGTCTTTACTTTTACGCCATCGATAATCTCTCCGGGATATACATTTAATTCCCTTCTGACGACAATATCCTTCGTTTTTGTATTACCTTCAACCCTGACCTGCTCTATTCTGAACTGCCTCCCTTCATCCAAAAAATACGTCACATCTATTTTATCCGTATCAACATTATATTTTGTGTCCTGGTTGACATTCGCATCAACGTATCCTCTTTGCGCGTAGTAATTTTTTATCCTGTCGGCATCATCCCTTGTATCTGTCGGGGTAAATAATGTGCCGGGTTTCATTTTCAGCACGCTCTCGATGGAATCGACCGGGAATACATTACACCCTGAAATTTCCACATCACCCGTATCATATATCCTTCCTTCGCTTATCTCAATATCCAGCGTCATCCATTTGTCTGTTTTATCCATTATTTTCCTGACATCAAGCACTTCCATATCTATATAACCGATAGAATTGTAGTACATGACCATGCGGTCAAGGTCATATTTCAACATTTCTTCCTGATATAATCCTCTTCTGATAAACAGGAAGTATGTTTTCGTTTTCATCCTTTTCAATAATTCTTTTGTTTTTACATTCTTATTGCCGATAAAATTAATTTTTTTAATCCTTATTTTATCATTTTCCTGTATTTCTATTGTCACTATTGCCTGTCCGGCTTCTTTATCTTCAACAAGGTTGTAATCTATTTCAGCATCCGGAAACGCTTTTGTTTCATAAAACGTTTTAATCGACTGCACGTCGTTTTTCAGCTTTCTCTCGCTCGCTATCTCTCCAACAGCGCTTTCCATCTGTTTTAACAGAAGCCTGTCCTTTATCTTTTCGTTCCCTTTAAATATAATCTCTTTCAAAATCGGTTTTTCTTTTACGATAAAATAAACATTCACTCCGTCACCGTCTTCGTCAACATTAACGGTTATATTCTCAAAAAAGCCGAGTGAATATAATCTTTCGATATCTTCATTAATTGTTTTCTGGTCAAATACCAGTCCGGGGTGGACTTTTATTTTATTTATGATAACGTTTTCGCTTATAGATTTATTCCCGAGAATGCTGACTTTTTTTACCTCAGGCGCCTTGACGCTCTCCAGGGCCGGACACACAGATGCGACAAAAAACAAAATCAGGCAAAATAACGCAACCGATTTAACAGAAAAATTCATGTTTTCTCCTTGTGAAGTCACGAAATTGACTATGCTTAATAATACCCGTCCTCATCAGCGACCTGCTGCTGTTCAACATAAGCTGAATCCTTTTGAACAAAAATCATAGAATCTTTTTTGAAAACAAGGTCCACATTTCCCTGGGGACCATTCCTCTGTTTCGCGATAATAAGTTCCGCCTCAACAACAGGCTTATTCACTTCCTCTTTATCATAAATATCCGGTCTGTGGAGCATCAGGACAACGTCCGCATCCTGTTCTATAGCGCCGGATTCTCTCAAATCGGAAAGTCTGGGACGATGCCCCTCTTTGCCATGCGCCCTGGTTTCAGGACCCCGGTTTAACTGGGAAAGCACCACAACAGGAATTTCCAGCTCGCCGGCAAGCGCTTTAAACCCTCTGGAAATCTCGCTTACCTCCATTTGCCTGGACTCTTCCCTCGTGCCTGACTTCATAAGCTGAAGGTAATCCACGAATACAATCTTTATCCCGTATTGTTTCTTCCATCTTCTTGCCCTTGCTCTCAGCTCCAAAACACTCATATTAGTGCTGTCATCGATATATAATCTTGACTCGGAAACTTTTCCGGCCGCTATCAAAAGCCTGCTGCTGTCTTCTTTGTCTATATACCCTGTTGATACATTATGATAATTGATCCCGGCATGCGCGCAGATAATCCTCTGGACAATGGAATGTTTGTTCATTTCCAGGCTGAAAAAACCAACCGGAATACCGTTATCAACGCCTATGTGGTCTATAAAATTAATTGCCAGGGATGTTTTCCCCATAGAAGGCCTGGCGGCAAGCACAATAAAATCATTATTATGGAATCCGGCTGTAAGGGTATTTAATTTAGTTATACCAGTAGGGACTCCCGTAACCGAACTTTTGTTCTGCCTTGCCTGTTCTATCTGCTCAAGAACTTTATTGACGATTATATCAATGCTTTCAAACCTTGTATCAACATTCTTCTCCGAAATCTCAAAAATCCTGCTTTCCGCTCTATCTAAAATCGAAGAAACTTCGTCAGAAGACTGGTAACACTCTTCAATAATCTCACCCGAAGCATTGATAAGTCCCCTTAAAATCGCCTTGCTTCTGATTATCTGAGCATAATATCTGATGTTTTCCGCGGTAGGGACATAATTTATCAGCTTCGATAAATATGAAGCGCCTCCTGCCGATTCAAGTTCTCCGCTGCTCTTTAAATAATCATTTACGGCAACAAGATCGGGTATCGCGTTGCTGTCATTCCTTAATTTGACAATGGCATTAAATATCCTGGCATGCGCATCCGAATAGAAATATTCTTTCCGCAATAGTTCGATGGCAATTTCAATTGCATTCTTATCAAGCATCATCGAACTTAATACAGCTGCTTCAGCATCGCTGCTGAATGGAGGAACTCTTCCCTCTGTATTTTTTTTATTTTTTGCCATTAAAACCAGCCAAAATATTACTTCTTGACCACCCAAAGTTTGAACGTGGCTTTTACATCTCTGTAAAGGTTAACAACTACATTATATACACCGAGTTTTTTAATCGGAGAATCTAATTCAATCTGTTTTTTATCTATTTCCAGGCCTTCATCCTTAAGGGCTTTCGCAATATCGGCCGTCGTAACAGAACCAAAAAGTTTGTCTTCCTCTCCCGCTTCGGCGGATATGGTGCAGGACACATCGGATAATCTGGTTACCATATCCCTGGCGCTCTGCACAACCTGCTCTTCTTTTTTCTTCTCTTTTTCGGCTTTTTTCTTAAGAAACTGCATATTCGCATCCGTTGCCGCCACAGCCAGTTTTTTCGGAAAGAGATAATTCCTGGCATGGCCGGGAGCGACGTTTGCGACATCTCCTATTTTCCCCAATTTATCAACATTTTCTGAAAGAATAACCTTCATTTAACTTCCTCCGACAATCAGTTTTTAATCATACACTTTTCATAAAAATTAATCCATAACATAAGCAACCAGCGCCATGTACCTGGCGTGTTCAACGGCGGCGGCAAGCTGTTTCTGGTGTTTTGCGCATGCCCCTGTTATTCTTCTCGGAAGTATCTTTCCTCTTTCCGTCAAATGCTTCTTGATTAAATTGACGTCCTTATAGTCAATTTCACGCACTTTATCCTGGCAAAATCTGCATTTTTTCTTTTTGAAAAACTTTAAGTCGTTCATTTTCTGCTAACTCTCCTTTTTTTAAAACGGTATATCATCTTCGCTTTGCTCAGACCCTTCATCCTGCACATCCGAGGGGACATCACCTGAGACCTGGCTGCTTTCAGTCTTTGAACCTCTCGACAAAAATTGCACTCTCTGGGCCCTTATCCTGATCTTGCTGCGTTTCTCCCCGTTACTGGTTTCCCATGTGTCCTGCTGCAAACTGCCTTCGATAAGAACGGGAGAGCCCTTATCAAGATATTCAACGCATGTTTCCGCCTGTCTGGCCCAAACAACAACATCAACGTAACAAACTTCCTCCTGTTTTTCCCTATCCTTATTAAGAAAATTTCTTGAGACGGCAATGCGCAGATCGGTTACGGATGAACCTTCTTTTGTAGAACGAAGTTCGGGTTTCTTTGTTAAATTGCCTATTATAAAAACCTTATTCAAACTAGCCATGATTCACTCCTTGTGTAATTAACTTTTTTTCAAAATAAGATTCCTTAAAACTTTCTGGTTCAACTTAAGCTTTTCCTGAATTTTTTGAAGGGATGGGCCCTGTAACTTAAAGTTAATCAGGACATAAAATCCTTCTGAATTGCGCTTAATCACATAGGCGAGCTGTCTTTTGCCCATGCTTTTACTCTCTATTATCTCCCCTTTGTTTTTTTTGATTTCATCTTCAATCTGAGAAATAACATGCCCTAAATCATCATCGCTGGCTTTCCCTTCAACAATAAATAATCCTTCGTATTGGCTCAATCTGCACCTCCCGAAATACTCTCATTCTGATCTTTTCTTTCTTTTCTGTTAAACTTATCCATAGCTTCTTGAATATCTCCCATAATAATCATTTCAACTGCTTCAGCAGCCTTTGACAATGCTTCGGCGATAACACCGGCCTCGGTTTTTCTGAATTTACTCAGTACATGGTTTACTATGTTACCGGAACCGCCTATCCCGATTCTCACTCTGGGAAAATCACTGTTTCCCAGACAATCTATTATTGATTGAAGCCCTTTATGGCCTGCAGAGCTCCCGCCGCCGCGCACTCTTATATTGCCCACGGATAAACAGGCATCGTCCAGAACAACAACCAGGTCTGAATACCGGCATTTGAACCAGTTCAACGCGCTTACCGCCGAACGCCCGCTGTTGTTCATAAAAGTATGAGGCTTTAAAAGAACTATCTTTTTTTTATTTAATGAAACCCTGGCGCTTTCACCGAACAACCTGGAATTGGAGGAAAGTTTTACATCAAGCTTATCGGCAAGATAATCTACAACCTCAAATCCTACGTTGTGCCTGGTATGGATGTATTCGTTTCCCGGATTTCCAAGTCCAATAACTATCTTCATTTATATCCATCGCGAAAAAGAACAAGAGTTCCTTACTTTTGTTCCTTTTCTTTGCTTTGTTCCTGCTCTTCTTCCGGTTCTTCTTCCTCTTTACCGCCTTTCCCGATAACTTCAGGTTCTGCGGCGGCAGTTTCCTCTTCAGGAACTTCTCCGGCGGCAGGTTCTTCAATCTCTTTCGGTATGGCAACGGAGAAAACCGCTTCCTCAGGATCAGTAAGTATCCTGACACCCTTGGGAGTCATCAGGTCAGATACGTGTATTGATGAGCCAAGTTCCAGATTCGAAATATCAACATCGATCTTTTCGGGAATTTCCCCCGGTAAACATTCTATTTCAAGCTCACGGAGGATATGTTCAAGTATTCCTCCCTGGTCTTTTACTCCCCTGGCTTCGCCTTTTTCGACGACCGGCACATGCGTCTTGATTTTTTCATCCATATAAACTTCTTTAAAGTCTATATGGATTATTTTATTGGACAGGGGGTCTATTTGCGCTTCTTTTATCAGAACTTTTCTTTTTTTCTTCTCCTGCTCGATTTTTAAATCTATAAGAAAATTTTCCCCGCTGTGTCCATGCGTAGCTTTATTGAACTGCTTTTCATCGACCGCAATGGGAACAGATTTATCTCCGTGCGAATATATCACAGCCGGTATTTTACCCGCTCTTCTAAAAGCCCTGGCACTGCCTGTGCCGCTGACTTCTTTCAATTGTGCATCCAGATAAACTTCACTCATAATTTTATAATCCTCCTAATTAATTTTAATCAAATAAACAAAGAGCTGACCGATTCGTTTTCATGAATTCTCTTTATGGCCTCCGCAAGCAATCCGGAAACAGACATAACTTCTATTTTGGAACAGCCGGCCAATTTATCTCCCAGCGGAATTGTATCCGTTACAAGAAGTTTACTTATCACGGAATTATTCAGCCTGTCCAGGGCCGGACCCGCCAAAACGGGATGGGAAACCGCGGCGTAGACCTCTTTCACTCCCTGTTCTTTTACCATTTTTGCCGCATCACATAATGACCCCGCAGTACTTACGATATCATCCACTATTATCGCCGTCTTGCCTTTGACAGCTCCCATTATGTTATACACCTGCGTCTCTGTTCCGGTTATTCTCCTTTTATCTATTGCCGCGAGCGCCGCATTTAATCTTTTCGCCCAGGCATGAGCTGTTTTTATGCCGCCCTCATCCGGAGAGACAATAACTATTTCTCCGTCTCCCAGATTCTTCTTTCTGAAATAATCTATAAATACGGGCGCCGCATACAGATGGTCGACAGGTATATCAAAAAATCCCTGTATCTGGTCGGCGTGAAGATCCATCGTCAAAACCCTGTCAGCCCCCGCTGCCGTAACAAGATTTGCCACCAGTTTGGCCGTTATAGGAACACGAGGCTGGTCTTTCCTGTCCTGCCTTGCGTAACCGTAATAGGGAATAACGGCCGTAATCCTGTCCGCCGAAGATCTTCTTACCGCATCAATCATAACAAGAAGCTCCATCAGATAATCATTCACTTTGGGCGGACATATGGGTTGGACAATAAAAACATCCCTGCCCCTGACATTTTCAAGTATTTTGACCATTACTTCGCCTTCAGGGAAGGCCTTAACATCACATCCGCACAGTTTTGTTTTAAGATTTTTCGCAATTTTTTCCGACAATTCAGGATTGGCATTTCCGGTTATTATTTTCATAGAACCATCACCCCAGCTTTTGCAAAACTGTTTAAAGATTAACGATTTTTTCTTATTAACATTCATATTATGTTCTGAAATATATACACTCAGGTAAGTACTCTGCTGAATTTTATATGAAAAACCCCTTTATCCGGGCATCCGCTGTAGTTTAGGATGCTATTTTTGCGAAGCCCGAATTTGGCTGCCCGGCCAGGACTCGAACCTAGACAGAGGGCTCCAAAAACCCTTGTGCTACCATTACACTACCGGGCAATCGAAAGAACAAAAAAATTAGCTGCGGAACAAGACCCACAGCTAATAAAGAAAAAAAATCAAACATTCCTTCTGAGTGTGGGTAAAATCCTCTTAAAATCAAAGGATACTCAAAACACCGGATTATATAAAAAACAAAAAATATTGTCAACCACCAAAATGAAAATCAGTAATCAGGATTTCCAGCGACCTGTCCGGACTGTCTTTCCCCGACATTCTGAAGATCTTCCTTATACGCATCGATTACTCTGTTCTGTATATATTCCCGTGATTCAGGCGTTATAGGATGAGCAATATCACGGTGTTCATTCTGGCGGACTTCTTCATCGAATTTTTCTTCTCTCCTGGGAATTATTTTAGATCCGCAGTTAGCGCAGAATTTATCTTTTGAAGCATTCCTGTGTCTGCACTTGGCGCAGGGATATGTAACTTTCCTGCTGGGCATTGCCACAAAAAGACCCTTCTTCCCTTCAATTACCTTAAGATCCCGCACCACAAAAGAATTATCAAAGGTAATTGTTGCAAAAGCCTTAAGCTTTCCGTCTTCCGATCCCTTTAAAGTTATCCTGACCTCAGTAATCTCCATAATCAATCCCCCCAGACAGATATTTTGAACATATGTTAAAAAGATTCAACAACAAATATGGAAATTTTGCTGCCGTAATGTTCAAGAATGGATGTTTTAGCACGCTGAGCATCAGATGCTGTTCGATAGAGTCCAAAAACCGTCGGTCCGCTTCCGGACACCATTGCCTTCAAAGCGCTATTTTTATAAAGAACATCAATAATATCGGTTACAAAAGGTGTTTTCTCTTCACAAACCCTCTGTAATCTATTAAACATATTTTTTACTGAATTTTCTATGTCATTATTTTGCAGGCTGTGAAGTAACATGTTAATGTTTTTAGACTGGCCTGTCAAGAATGATTTTAGACTCGTATAACTATCGGCTGTAGATAATGTTACATTTGGATTTACCAAAAGAAAATGCATTTTAAAATTTATTTCAAAAGGATTTAATATATCTCCTATGCCATGACAAACAGCGCTCTTCGTGTCAATAAAAAAGGGGATATCCGCTCCAAGCTTTGAACTTATTCCTTTAAGTTTTTCATTGCTTAAACCCAAATTACATTCGGTATTCAAAAATTTTATTGAGGCAGCGCAGTCACTGGACCCTCCGCCGAGACCGGCTGCCACAGGTATGTTTTTCTTCAAAAAAACGCGGACACCTCTGATTTTTTCGGGGAAAACAGATTTCAACAAAGAAACAGCCCTGTAAATGAGATTTCCGTGCCCTGAAAGCTCTTTAACATCACACAGCACTTCTATCTCATTCTTCCCGGTCACGGATATTTCAAGCTCATCAAACAGCGTAACAGGAACCATCAGTGTTTCAATATCATGGTATCCATCGTTTCGTTTTGAAAGGACTTCCAGAAATAGATTTATTTTGGCGGGCGCAAAAACTTTCAATCGTTAACTTCTTCCAATTTATCTTTTAATTCGCTTCTGCCGGGATTAAGCTCCAAAGATTTCTTCCAGTGCTTTATCGCAAGTTCTTTCATCCCCCTTTTATAATAAACATCTCCCAGATGTTCTATAACAACCGGGTCATTACCAACAAGCTTCGCCGCTTTTTTCAAAAGCCGCGTCGCGTCCAGAAGCCGGCCCTGTTTATAGTACACCCAACCCAAACTGTCTATAAAAGCCCCGTTTTCAGGGTCTTTATCAATGGCTTTTTTTATTAAACGGACGGCTTCTTCGAGATTTTCACCCCGTTCCGCATACATATATCCCAGGTAATTCATCGCATTCGCGTTTTCAGGATCATCTTCAATTACATGCTTAAACGTTTCAACCGCTTTTTGATATAACCCCGCCTGTTCATATGCAGCTCCAAGGTGAAAATAAACCGAAGACATGTCTCCCCCGAGTTCAATCGCCCTCAAATAAGCGTCTATAGACTGGTCTGTTTCCCCCATTTTGAAATATATAAGACCAAGAAGCAGAAATACCTCCGGGACTTCAAAGTTTTTCTCTCTGCCTTTCTGGACAATGCTCAAGGCATCCTGAAGTTTGTTCTCCTGCAGATAAATACTTCCGAGAGAAATATAATTTCTAAGATTGCTGGGATCAAGATAAATCAGAACGCTGTAGTATTTTTCCGCGTCCTCCAGATTGTTTTTAAAATCCGATAATTCCGCAAGCCGCCTGTAAATATTAACATCACCCGGGTTTATTAAAACAGCTTCCTTATAGATTTTAATAGCTTCTTCGTATTGTTCATTTATCTCATATGCGACCGCAAGCGCCAGTTTTGATTGAAGCCATTCGGGATCCAGCTCGCATGATTTCAGCAGGTATTCGATGGCCTTATTTAATTTCTTCTCCTTGCTGTAAAGCAACCCTATCTTAAAATACAGAGTGGGGTCTTCAGGAAAGAATTTTAACGCTTTCTTATGAATTTCTATCGCGTCCGCGATTCTTTTTTCCTGTATATACAGAGCTCCCAGGCCAATATAAGCAGCTAACTCCTCATGATTTTCTGAAATGGCTTTTTTATAAGTCCTTTCCGAATCCCCTACCTTTCCCTGCGCATAATAAATAGTTGCCAGCATTATATGGCCCAGATAGTACTCAGGAAATGTCTCGGACGCTATTTTAAATGTTTTTTGGGCTTCGGGAAATTTCTTAAGACGGTACTGGGCATTACCCAACCTCAAAAGCACATTAAAATTCGAAGGGTCTTTTTCAAAGGCTTTTTCGTATTCGTCCAGGGCTTTCTCCATGTCGCCAAGCGCTTCATATCTCATTCCCGCGAGATAATGAGCTTTTGCCATGGTAGAATCAAGCTTAAGGACATTGATTTCCTCATCGGGAAAGAAACTAACAATATGCTTCGAGGCATAGGAAGGGTAATCAGACCCCGACATTGCCATACACACGGCTAAGATTATGGTGCCTTTCTTCACAAAAACCATTTCCTTTATTTCTTCTTGTGGCGATTAGCCCGGCTTCTCTTTTTTCGTTTGTGCTTATTAATTTTAGACTTTCTGTGTTTTCTTCCACAGGGCATTTTATTTCCTCCTTTTATAGACGTTTTAATCGATAACTTTGTTCAAAGGGTATTCAATTATACCGCGCGCGCCCGCTTTTTTCAGCGAAGGGATAAGATCCCTGATAATTTTTTCATCAACAACAACTTCCAGGGCACACCAACCCTTTTTATTAAGATGAGAAACCGTCGGGGAAGTGATTGAAGGCAGTGTTTCAATCACTTTATCTATGCTACTTTCGGCTACATTCATCTTAACTCCCACTTTACCCGCAGCCTTGAGCGCCCCTTCCAGAAGAAGGGCTATCTTCCCGATTTTCGCCTTTTTCCACTGGTCTTCCCATGATTTTTTATTAGCGATAAACCTCGTTGTGGACTCAAGCACCGTATCTACTATCCTTAGATTGTTGGCTCTCAGGGAAGACCCTGTTTCCGTAAGTTCTATTATTGCGTCAACAAGTTCGGGAGCCTTAATTTCAGTAGCGCCCCATGAAAATTCAACTTCAGCGGATACTCCGTTCTTTTTAAGATATTTTTTCGCCATATTCACCGCTTCCGTAGCGATCCTTTTACCTTTAAGGTCCTTAACCGATTTTATCGCTGAATCAGCGGGAACAGCCAAAACCCATCTCACCGGTCTTAAACCCTGTTTCGCATAGATAAGATCTGATACTTCGACGACTTTTGCCCCGCATTCCTCTATCCAGTCTTTCCCGGTAATACCCGCATCAATTACACCCTGCTCAACGTATCTGGCCATCTCCTGAGCCCTTATCAGAATCACAGACACTTCAGTATCGTCTATTACAGGTTTATAAGACCTGCTTGAAACAGATATCGAATAGCCCGCTTTCCTCAGCATATCGAAAGTAGACTCCTGCAAACTTCCCTTAGGGAGCCCCAACTTTAATATTTTTCCCATGTTTCACCTCCTGATTAACTAAACCCCTTAAAAACCTGACAGGCCAGAAACAATACCAGAGAACCGGCCTAAAGGCAATGATATTTTAGACAAGTCCATATTTTAGATGAAAAAAATATTTTTATACAGCAAAAAAACTTACTAATATATAATATTAGCAATATCGGGAGAAAAATTATGGCAGTAAAAACATCTATACTAAAAATACCGACAGAAGGAAACACCGACATAATAAACATCACTGAGAAAGTCAGCGGTGAAATCTATGCTCACGACCAAACATGGCATGACGGGAACGGGCATTCCCATCTTAGATCTACCCTGCTGGGGCCGTCTCTCACTGTGCCTTTCGCAGAAAAGAACCTTATACTCGGGACATGGCAGCAGATCATACTCATTGATTTTGACAACAGGAAAAGGGAAAGAGAAATAATCATCCAGCTGATAGGAGATTAAAGGAACGGAGGAAAGCATGATGGCGGAAAACAAATGGAAAATGAGGAAAATAGCGGTTTTGACAAGCGGCGGTGACAGTCCGGGAATGAACCCGGCTATCAGGGCCGTTGTCCGGACGGCAATGTATAATAATATCGAAGTGCTGGGAATAAAAAACGGGTATGACGGGCTTATAAACGACTGGACGGTTCCTCTGACCAGCAGAAGCGTAGGGGGCATAATAAACAGGGGCGGCACCATACTATTTTCCGCCAGAAGCAAAAATTTTAAAACACCAGAGGGGAGACAGCAGGCGTTCAAAACCCTGAAAAACCATAATGTCTCCGGACTGGTTGCTATAGGAGGAGACGGGACATACCGGGGCGCGCATGAATTTCATAAAGAAACGGGCTTCAGTGTAATAGGCGTTCCCGGAACAATCGATAACGATATTGCCGGCACCGATTATACCATAGGTTTTTATACGGCAATAGATACGGCAATGCAGGCAATAGATAAAATCCGCGATACCGCGATATCGCACAACAGGCTTTTTCTTGTTGAGGTTATGGGAAGACACTCCGGTTTTATCGCAGTCGCAAGCGCTATTGCCGGAGGCGCGGAAGACGTGCTTATACCCGAAACAAAAACCGACATTAAAGGTCTGTGCAAACGGCTGAACGAAGGTAAAAAAAGGGGAAAAATCAGTTCTATAATAGTGGTCGCCGAAGGCGATGAAGAAGGAAACGCGATGGAAATCGCAAAAAAAATACAAAAAAACGAGGGATATGAAACCCGTGTATCGGTCATAGGTTATCAACAGCGCGGCGGCAGCCCTTCCGCGCTCGACAGGATCCTCGCCACAAGGCTCGGAAGCTCGGCAGTCGAAGAACTGCTCAAAGGCACAAAATCCGCGATGGTGGGCATTCATCAGAACAAAGTCGTAACCCATCCTCTCGAGATGGCATGGAAAGAAAAGAAACCGATAAATAAGAATATCATAAAACTTGTTGAAATAATGTCAAGCTGAGAAACTTTGCGATGTCTAAGAGCAAATTTTGCGGACAACAGGTTTTCAGGCCCTCGGTAGTGGCCTTGTTAATAGCTAATATCGCCCCGGTTTACGGAGTCGTTTTTCTTGGCTGGACGGTTTTTCCTCTTATGCTTCTTTTCTGGCTTGAAAACATAATAATAGGGGTCTTCAATATTTTCAGGCTTCTGGCCTGTTCTCCCGGCAATGTCAGACTGTGGTTCGCAAAGATATTTTTGATACCGTTCTTCTGTGTACATTACGGGATGTTCACCGCAATACACGGAATATTTGTAATAGCATTGTTCGGACACAAACCATTTAAAAATTCTCCCCTCTCGGATTTGAACCAGATCATCCATATTATAAAATCGGAAGATTTGATATACGCGGTTCTCATCTTATTCTTAAGCCATGCTTTTTCGTTTTTGTGGAATTTCATCGGACAAAAGGAATATGCAAAAACCACTCCCGAAGAACTTATGACCAGGCCTTACGGACGGGTTGCGATACTTCACTTCACTATTATATTGGGAGGATTTTTCGCTATGGCCTTCAGGTCAGCCACACCGGCCCTGATACTGCTTATCGTAATAAAAGTTATCTTCGATATCAAATCGCACGTAAGGGAACATTTTCCGAAAACGCCGGCAAAAGCCTGCACTTGAGCTTATCATATTTCTGAATGCTTTATTTCAGAAAGATGTGAATATACGATATTTTTCAGCTCAAGGATTGTGAACGGTTTTTCAAGATAACGCTGGCCCAAAGAAGAAAAGAATTTCTGGGTTTCGGGATGCAATGAATCGCCGGTCATAAACAGAAACTGTTTTCTGCCCGCGAGTTTCTCTTTTAGTGCCTTATCGAAAAATTCCTCGCCCGTCATCTTGGGCATTTTATAATCCACAACTATCACATCAAAACTCTCTTCCCTGAGTATTTTCAATCCTTCTTCCCCGTCTTTTGCTATTGTGACGATTTGACCGTCGCTCTCAATCACTTCTTTTATCAGTTCGGCAACAACTTTTTCGTCTTCAACTACGAGAATTTTTGCTTTTGAAGGCAGGCGAAATTCCGTCGGTATTTTCTCTCTCGCTTTAAATTCAGTTATGCTTTTTACGGGAAGCTTTACTTTAAAATCAGTACCGACACCCTGTTTGCTTTCCACATATATGTTGCCGCCGTGAGACCTCACAATGCCATAAACAAGCGACAGGCCAAGCCCCACTCCGGATTTCATGCTCTTCGTGGTAAAGAAAGGTTCGAATATTTTACTTAAATCTTTTTCCGGTATACCGATTCCGTTATCAGACACTCTAATAAATATTGATTCGGCGTCGCATGAAGTTGAAACCTCTATCTTTTTGATTTTGCCGCTGGTCTCCTCCAAAGCTCCCTCGGCGTTCAGCAAAAGGTTTATAAGAACCTGTTCTATCTGATAGGGATCAAGACACGTCTGGGGAAGATTTTCATCAGGATTAAATTTAATTTGTATCCCCTTCAATTTCATTTGGTAAAGCCTCATCTCTACTATCTCTGCCACCAGCTTATTTGCGTCCGTCGGCACTGCCTCTATATTAACTTTCCTTGCGAAGGAAAGCATGTTTTGAACTATTTTCTTGCATCTTTTCGCCGATTGTTCCAGATAGTCTATTTTTTCTTTTTTCAGCGGGTCTTTCTCTATATTCCCCAGGACTTCAGCGTATCCCACGACACCGGAAAGGGGGTTGTTCAATTCATGGGCGGCTCCCGAAAGCAATTCGGCCATGGAAGACAGCCTTTCATGCTGAATCAGCTGGTCCTGATTCCTCTTCAAAGAGGCCGCCATATCGTTCATTGAATTGGCTATTATGCTGAACTCAGGACCTCCTTCCATTCTGATGTTATAATCCAGGTTTCCGGAGCTGAACTGTTCGGAACCTTCAACCAGCTTCCTTACTTTGGAAGCAATATTACCCGCCGTAAGATAGGATATAAGGATTACTATGGAAAATATTGAAACCGCTATTATTATATTGCTTTTATAGAACACATCCGCAATGCTTTTGGCTTCTTTAAATGCGGAAACAACGGGGATGATAACCCGTTTCGCGGAAAAAATATCTATGTAAACAAATCCGGTGTCTCCTACTTTGGCATAAGATATTATCTTGGGTTCATTGCTCAACCTGATATTTTTTAGAATGCTCCCTTCCCTGCCCAGTATCTTCTGAGCGATCCTGCGGACATCGAAATCGGCGGATGAGGTAATTTTATAATCGTCCCCAACCCTCGAAACGCTTACCACATCTTTACCGGTTCTGGTATCCGCATATCTGGGAATCTGGAAATCCCTATAACCCTCATCAGGCATACCCAGAACAACCCCGTCCGAATAAAGCAAAAATCCGTATCCGCCCTTTACCCTGCTGTCCCTTATAATGAGCTCTTTTATGCTGTCTGTTTTTATATCAAGACATACCACACCTTTGTACAAATCCCCCGAATACACGGGAATCGCGCATGTTACAACCCAACCCTTGTTGAACAGATCAATGTAGGGATATGTCCAGACAGCTTTTTTATCGGGATTTTGCTCCGGGCCCGCCAGCCCAAAGTAAAATATATAATCTTTTAAATCTTTTCCCTCCGGTAAACAATCCATTTCAACCGCAGGGTAACAGCGCCCGAAATTCTCCGAAACAAAATAAACCAGATGCATCATGGGCAGTTTTTTCAAAGCGCTTTTGAAAGTTACATCAAGAAATTCAGATGCCTTGATTTCTTTTTTAAGATTATCGGTCAGGGGGATATTGGAGGGAACTATCAATATGGACTGGTCATCGATAACCCTGTTGGTATAATAACCTTTATCATTTCTGTAATAGTAATATTTTTCCGTGCTTCTTCCGCAAAAGGTATCCAATCTGTTATATATATATGTCACGAATTCCGCAATTCCTATACCCACAGATTCAACTTCAAGCAAACGGGTATAAACTATTTCCGCATTTAAATCGGTAACTTTCTGAAGGGATTCTTCTTTTGAGAATGTAAGCTCCTCCATCCCCTCCGTATAGACGTGCTCGGAAACCAGTTCTGCGGTGCGGATAAAATGAAAGGCAAAATAACCCACAGGGACAATCACAAGAACAAACAGAAGTAAAAGGATCTTGAAAAAAATAGGGAATCTTAATCCTGCTTTTGCCAAAAGATCGCTCCTCTCAATAAGTAAGAAATTATATGCTGTCTACTATTTTACCAGAAATTTCAAACGTAGCACCGGGTTTGCCGATTTTCGCGGCATTTACGCTCAGCTCCCTGATAGCTTCAGGGGAATTCACTATCTCAAACGCTTTTTTCGCAAGAGAGCCTATATCCTCTATTCTCAGACATGCCTTGTTTTTTTCAAGCGCCCGGCAGTTAGATTCTTCCTGCCCCGGGATGGGCCTGAACGCGATTAATGCTTTACCCATAGCTGTCAACTCCGAAGTCGTCAACCCTCCGGATTTAGACACCACAACATCGGCGGCTTTGTAAAATTTTTCGACATCAGGTCTTAATTTATCGCAGAAAATCCTGTTTTCCTTTACGAACCCGGATTCCGTGTCAAGGTACGCTTCTATTTTTTTTGACAGTATAAACACTCCCGTACCGGGATATTTGATTTTGTGCTCCCTGAGCTTCTCCTTAAACCGCCCCGAGCCGACATAATCCCCGATAAACAGAATATTGTTTTTCCCCATATAAGGTTTTATCATGCTTATGTCCGGGTCGGAACAGAATTGACTGCCTATTGATATGCCTGTCACAAAAATTCTATCGGAGCTGCAGCCCAGCCGGATAAGACCTTCTTTAACGAAATCGGAAGCGACAAAGAACATGTCAACTTCCCTGTGAAACCAAACCGAGTGCGCCATATAATCGGTTATTACACAGGCAAGTTTTGAATTTATCTTTTTTAACTTTTTCAGATGGCTTATGATTTCTTCGGAATGGAAATGAGTGAATATTACGCATTGCGGATTTTCATCTGTAACAAATTTTATTAATTTCCGCGCGAAAAGAACATCGGTATAAAGTTGCCATTTGTAATACATCCCTCCGGGACCGGCTCTGTTAACCCCCGAGAATATCAGCCTCCACAACCACTTTGCTTTATCAACGCTCCAATAATAAACCGCCTTGGTGACTATCCTGTAAATCGCAAAAACATAATCAAGGGAATCAAAAATTCTTACATCATAGCCGGGATACCGTTCTTTAATATAATTATATAACGCCTCAGCCGCCCTCTTATGGCCGGAACCGTATGTGGCATGAAAAATAAATATCTTTTTCATGGACAGCAGACCCTCAGAATCTTGGGGACAACGCTTATATCAACAGGAAGTTCACAGAAAGGATCCCCGTCAACCTGTACTTTTACCCTTTTATCGGAAAAGACCCTTATCTGTTTAGCCTTCAGATATATAACATCCTTATATTTATGATGACTCTTTGTCAAAAGCCCCCACAGATATCTTACCATCTGCCTTTTGCCGCTTTTCGTGAAGATACAGACGTCAAGGAATTTGTCATCAGTGGAAGCATAGGGAGCCATAACAAACTTACCCGCATAATACCTGACATTGCTTACTACTACGAGACAGCCCTCATATCTCTCCTTTTGGTCTATAATTATATCCATATACGGGAAAGCATACCTTGCGGAAACACTGAAAGCAGAAACAATGTAAGCAAGTTTTCCGGTCATTGCTTTTAATTTCAAATCTATTGAATTTACAACTTCAGCGTCAAATCCCGCGCTGGCCATAAGCATAAAATACGAACCGTTTATCACCCCGAGGCTTATTCTTCTTTCATTGCCTTTCAGTATTATGTCGCAGGCTTTATGGAGATTATCCGGAACATGCACTTCTTTGGCAAAAACATTTGTTGTCCCCGCGGGAATAATTCCCAGCGCAATATCAATACCGACTATACCGTTGATTATTTCATTTATCGTTCCGTCTCCCGCGACAGCGACTATCTTATCAATTCCTTTGGAATATGCTTCAGCGGCAATATTAGTCGCATTACCGCGAAAGGAGGTATATTCGATAGAGACGTCTGCGCCCTTGGAAGATAAATAAGAAGCGGCTTTCTTCGTTTTATCCTTAGGGTTCTTTCCGGCAACAGGGTTTGATATCATAAGAAGTTTCATCAGTTATTCATCCGGATTCTGCGCAAATTTAAAATCTTTGGTCAAAATATACTCTTCGCCCGACAACACATCTCTTATGATAATCTTTAAAGTGTAGTTGCCGTCTATTAAACCCGTAAAACTGAAGTTAAGGTTCAATGAAATATCCGTGAAAAACGTCGTGTCTTCTATTTCAAAATCGCCGAATTCCTGTTCTTTTGCCAGCTCACGGCTTTCGCTGTCAAGAAGCTCATAATCAGTTTCAAGATGAGCAAAATAACTGTCTTCTCTTTCCTCCACCGAAAAGCCCACCGGCTCCAGATAAATAATGATATTTTCTCCACCCGCAAAAGGCCTGTCTTCCCTGACAACAAATTTCTGGAATCCTGAATTACCGTCTTCAACAAAATTAATATTCCTGGCTGAAAGGGCCGCCGCTTCCCACGCAATTTTTACCGCATCTTTGAGGTTGTCTACGGCATCAATGTACCTGCCCTGTTGATAGCAATCGTCCGCTTTGTCAATTTTATCCCCGAATTCAACCGCAAATAACGCCCCGCCGGAGAAAAAGACAAAAATAATAAACATTATCCCTGTTTTAAATACGTCCTTTGACATATCATTTGAACTCCAACTCATAAATAACACCCTTTGAAACGGATTCCGCCTCAAAGGAAACTGCATTCTTTGTTGTTTTCATCCTGCCCGGTTCTTTTTTGCCTTCTCTTTCCACCAGTAATACGGAAGGCTTGTTTGCGCCGCACTTGATTTTCAGTTTTACCCCCGGATGCTCCGCAAACAACATAATCCTCATTTTCTTCAAATCAAAAGAGGCCGAAATATCACAGGGTTTGGAGGAAGAAATTTCCCATGAATCGAACTTCAGGGATGGAACGGCGGATTTTTTGGCATAGTCGTTCAGCCCTTTTAAAATAAAACCCCTTATATCATTTCCTTTGACATAGACCGCCGAGATTCCGCCGGGCACGCTTTGCACATGGAGCTCTTTTTTACCTGCCAGGGACTTATATACGGATGTTCCGGAATCTTTGGATATCAGATAAATTACTTTCTCGTCCTTTTCGGCCGATACGGTTACATCATACGCGGCGTATTCCCCGCTTTTTTGCCCCAGTATCCTTTCTAATTTTTTATCATCATTCAGTATATCCCCGGCCGCAAAAATGATTTTGCCTTTTCCGATATTCTTTTCAAGGTTTTGCGGCACACTGTTCTTTTTCGGGAACAGCGCTTTCAAGAGTATATTCGACGGTTTAAAATCATCATCAAGATACGGAATTGTCCCGAAAATAATCAATTTTCCGCCGGTTTTCACATATTTTAAAAGTTTTTGCTGAACTTTTTCCCCCAACCAGTCAGAAAGCTTCAAAATGATAACTTTCGCTTTTGCAAGTTCCGCATTCTCCTCATAATCCAAATATTTAACGCCGGTTTTCAAACCGCGGCGCGCGGCTTCTTTCATTAAAGGGATAAGCCCTTCCTCAATACACACAGGCCTCTCTTTTATTCCTGAGTTTTTCCATGCATGGTCACCGGCCTTCCAGGAAGCCGCCCAGCAATAAGGCATATAGCAACCCCAGTAAATATCTTTTTCGATTCCGGATTCCACAGCGTTTTTGCTAAAGGAATTAAAAAACAGATTTATCATTTTCGCCAGGTAAAATTTATCTGTTTTGACACAATCATGCGTTATCGGCGCGGAAGCCGGATATGGCTTTTCGCATGATGAATCTATGTTAATATCCCACAGGTCTGTTCCCACTCCGGTATAATAATTCATTCCCTTGGCGCCAAAAGCAAAATAGAGCATGCTCTGATAATAACTCGGTGTGGATTTTTCAAACATCTTATGGTATATCCTGCTAAAACCCCAATTTTCTTCAAGGCAGACTCCCGGATGTTTTCCGGCGACAACCTGATAAATACAATATGCATCCTCATCTTCATAAGGATATTTCGTCCAGTTGGTAAATCCCCATGAAGCAATGTCTCCGAAGACATGTAAATTACTTCTCGAAAAATATGAGTCGGCTTCAGACAGCCAGAAAGGATTCCAGTTTACCACAACAGGAACTTTTAAACTGGCAAGATATGACTTGCACCGTAACAACACTTCCCTGTAAAACACTCCGGAAAACTCAGCCCAGTCTATGTTTTTCCTGAAAGCTTTTATTTCTCCCTGCTGAAATTCCGTAGGAGGAAGAATTTCATCAAAACTCTGAATTTTTACAAAGTTCCTCGAGTTATATTCCCTGACTGTATGGTATTTTTTCTTCAGGAAAGACGAAAAAGCCGCAGCCCCGCTCCTGGAATAATCATAGCCGGTAATATGGGGAAGGCAGAAAGTATATATTCCTTCATTAAGTATCTGAACTCCTATAACAGGCCCTTCCGGGTATTGCCTGCCTCTGAGGACATCCCGGTCAACAGCTTCAAGCCACTTTTTCACATGTTCATGGAATTTCTCATCTAAGGGCGCCGGAAGCGCTTTATGCCAGAGCGTCGGTTCCCCGAGGGAATTCCTTATAGGTTCAATACCGCTCTCGGCAACAGGCTCAACATAATCAGCCAAACCCGCATAATCTGTTTCAGCATGTATAAGCGGACCCGGTTTAACAATACAATATAAGCCCAGGTCTTTAATTATTTCAAGAAACCTTATTATATCGGCATTCGGCACTGTCTCCCCGCTAAAATAGAACTTGCCCGGGGCGGGAGAATGATGTCTCCATGGAATATAACAGGTAATAACGTCCACACCCATTTCCCTGAGAAGTTTCAACTTCTTTTCCCATAAATGACGTCCGTCCCTGTAATAAGGATAGTCCGCGGAAAGAAGCATAAAAGGTTTACCGTCACGGTAGAATATCCCCTTTTTAACCTCTATTTCTTTTGGAGAAAGCCTGGTTTTTTTCCTTCCCATTATTTTCCCTTCCGATCTCAAATAACTTTTTAATTTATAGCGGCTGACGAAGCAATATTATATCATAACAGTATATTCAATAACTCCAAGAAACTAAACAATATTTTATATTTTTGAACATTCATCGGCTCCGGGAGTCTAAATAAACAGGAAATTTAAAGAAAGGAGTTTAAATGAAGCAACTCGCGGTTTTTTTATCTCTAATTTTTTTATTGAGTACATTATCAATTGGCGCAGAATCACTTAGGAGTACGCTGGATGACCAGAAAACTATGGCGATAACTATCTATAATTCAAACCTGGCCCTTGTCAAGGATGTCAGGGAAATATTGCTTCCAACGGGCACTTTTGAGCTCAGGTTTATGGATGTGGCCCAAAACATCAACCCCGCAACCGTCTATATTAAATCCGTAAATCAGCCGGAAAAACTCAGCATCTTAGAGCAAAACTATGAATATGACCTTCTGAATCCGCAAAAACTCATGGAAAAATATATTGATAAAACCGTTAAAGTGGTCGATAAGAACTATTACACGGGGGAAGAGACAATATACGACGCAAAAGTACTGTCGACAAACGGAGCTCCTATTTTTGAGGTCGATGATAAGATAATGGTCGGGCTCCCTCACAGGATAATATATCCTTCAATCCCCGAAAATCTTATCGCAAAACCCACTCTGGTATGGCTGCTCGACAACAATTACAACAAAAAACACACAGTGGAAGCGTCATACCTTACTGGAGGAATAAACTGGAAAGCGGATTATGTCGCTGTTCTTGACAAAGATGACAAAAAAGTTGATTTGAACGGATGGGTAACAATTAACAATAACAGCGGAGCCGCGTATAAAGATGCGGCAATTAAACTGGTGGCGGGCGATGTAAACAGGGTTTATGACGAATTCAACGGTCTGCGCACTGATAAACTCATGCGCGCCGAAGCCAAAGCGGGTTCTGAATTCACCGAAGAGTCCCTTTTTGAATATCATCTCTATACCCTACAGCGGCCCGCGACAATAAAGCAAAACCAGACAAAACAGATAAGCCTTCTGCAATCAACGGATATCCCCGTCAAAAAAGAACTGATCTACTGGGGCGCCGAATACTATTACAGGAGCCAGTACGGACAACCGGTCTCCAACCAGAAAGTCGGAGCTTACATAAATATCGAAAACAGGAAAGAAAACCACCTGGGAATGCCCCTGCCTAAAGGGACTATCAGAGTCTATAAAGCCGATAATGAAGGAAGCCTTCAATTCATCGGCGAGGACAGCATCGACCATACGCCTAAAGACGAAAAAATCAAGATAAAACTCGGCGACGCTTTCGATGTTGTCGGAGAAAGAAAACAGCTTGACTGGAAATCCTTCGGTGTTTTAAGGAACATATATGAAGTGGAATGGGAAATCTCTCTCAGAAACCATAAAGACGAAGATACCGGGGTAAGGGTGATTGAACCGGTGCCCGGGGACTGGGAAGTGCTGAGTTCGACCCACAAATGGGAAAAAACGGAAGCTCATACCCTTGAATTCAATGTCAAAATTCCGAAAAACGAAGAGGTAAAAATAAGATACAGAATAAGGACTCATTACTAAAATTAACCTCCAGAGCAATAGAGAGCGCCCGTTTTTGATTTGAAAACGGGCGCTTTTATTTTATAATGGTACAAATTTTAATGACCTGTTGCACAAAAAATAAATCTGGCATGAGCAAAAAATAATTTTAACTCAACCTGTGGGATTCCCGAAATAAAATGGATATAGAACAAAAAAGTTCCATAGAATACAAAACTTCCTTTGAAAAACCTTTTTCAAAGGAAGATTTACTTTTACTGCTGAATTTAAAAAACCAACCCGAGCTCAAATGGCTGTATTCGACTGCAGACAGGGTCCGCAGAAAATATATGGGAGATGAAATCTTTCTGCGCGGCATCATAGAATTTTCAAACCACTGCAGAAAATCCTGTGATTACTGCGGCATAAGAGCCCCTAACAGCAAAGTCAATCGGTACCGTATCCCCGATGAAGGAATAATCGATATCTGTATGATGCTTGAAAAGCAAGCCATAACAACTGTTGTCTTACAATCGGGAGAGGACCTTTTTTACACAAAAGANNTAATAAAAATAATAAAAGAAAAAACAAATCTCGCGATAACCCTGTCAGTCGGAGAAAGGGACGAAGAGACTTACCGCTACTGGAAGAATTGCGGTATGGACAGGTATCTGCTCCGCTTCGAAACATCAAACCAAAAAATATTCAAGGCCATTCATCCGGATGATAACTTTAAAGAAAGGCTGAATTGCATCAGGGTCTTAAAAGAACTCGGGATCCAGACAGGTTCGGGTTTCATGATAGGACTGCCCCAAACAGGGCTGGATGATATAGCAAATGATATACTCTTGTGCAGAGAACTGGACCTCGACATGATAGGGATCGGGCCTTTTATCCCTCACCCCGATACTCCTCTGTATATAGACGGATTTACATTTGACCTTGATTTCTATACAAAAGTTCTCGCCGTGCTGCGCATGGTCAACTATAACTGCCACATTCCCGCCACAACCGCTTTTGATGCATTTAAAAAAGAAGGGCGTAACCTTGCCCTGCAGCGCGGAGCAAATGTATTTATGCCCAATGTTACCCCGGAGAAATACCGCAGGGATTATCTTTTATACCCCGGAAAACCCTGTGTTGATGAACCAGGAGAGAAATGTATCGCCTGTTCGGCCATAAGAATAACGTCCCTCGGAAGGAAAATAGGCAAAGGTAAAGGACACAGCTTAAAAAAACCGGGGACATACCAAGGTCTTTCAGCTTTTTAACAAAAACAGGAACACGCCTATTAAAACATATATTAATCCACCCGCCCGATAAAATAACGGAGGTACTTTGGCTATTATTTCGGCAGCTTTGCCCGTCAAACCTGAATTTAACAGGATAAAAGCTTTGATTATACCCGCGATACCGAAGAATAGTATTACTTTCGGGAATACGCCTGACTGTCTCAAGCCGAATGAAACAAAGGTAACACCTAAAAACAATGCAAGCGGAAATAATATTCTTCTGACGGTTCTTACACCTTTTCTTTTCAGCCTGTCAATAAATGATGCCGGCCTGAAAACAAAATACAACCCCGCGACGATCCAAAAAATACCGATTATTTTAAAAAACATTCCGTCTTCCCCTCAGGCTTTAACCTTTGAACATTCCGGAACAGACAGCCTGACCTTATAAAGTCTCCTTACGGAATTAGCCAGATAAATATTATCGCATTCCCGCAAATCATTCAGGCGAAGAACTCTCTCTTCCAGCTTGCCGAGTCCAATAAGATAATCCCTGAAAGTACCTGCAAGCAAACCCGAAGAAACAGGAGGAGTAAACAACCTGCCGCCGATATCCAATATAACATTTGCAATCGTAGATTCCGTCACTTCCCCCGACTCATTGAACAATATTACATCATCACATTCCGGCCTTGATTCAAACGCCTGATCATAAACAGCGCGGTTCGTGGTCTTATGATACAAAAAAATATCGGATGGATTAACAGGATTTTCCGCAACAGCAACTTTCTGCAATTTTTCTCCGCGTCTGCCGGGCAGAAACTCCGCGCTTATTGATACAAAACCCGCTTTTGATACAGTCAGGCGCACCTTGTACTTTTGACGTGTAAACTTCTTTTCTTCTTCGAAAAGCGATCCCTTAATGCGGCATATGTCAACTTTAAATGAGAAAAAATCGGAGGAAGCGGATAACCTTTTAAGATGCCTGTCCAAAAGAAAAAAACCCTTATCCTTTTCCCACAGTATAGACTCGATAAGTGAAAACCCGTGTTTTCCGGGAATTAAAATTCCGGTTTTGCCACCGCATTCTTCGAACTCCTTTCCGGCCGTGGAATCCCATACGATACCGCTGCCCGTGCCATACTCGGCAGTCCGCCTGCTTTTATCTATCAGAACAGATCTTATTGCAACATTAAAAACCGCTCTTCCCGCAGGTTCGACAAAACCCATGGAACCGGTATATACCTTCCGGGGTGTTTTTTCAAGTTCTGAGATAATTTCCATCGTCCTAGCTTTGGGAGCGCCTGTAACCGAAGCGGAGGGAAACATAGCTTTAAAAATTTCGGAAATACCTGATTTTGTTTTTGAACTTACCGTCGACGTCATTTGCCATATATAAGGATATTTCTCCAATTTGAAAAGATCCCTGACTTCAACGGAGCCATATTCTGATATGCGTCCCATGTCATTTCTCATCATATCCACAATCATAATGTTCTCTGCGCGTTCTTTTTCGGAATTAAAAAGTCTTTCGGATTCCAGTTTATCCCGCGCACAATAAAATCCTCTGGGGGCAGTTCCTTTCATCGGCCGGGAGATAAGGTTATCACCCTCAAGACGGAAAAACAGCTCCGGAGAGAAAGAACAGATAGCCCATTCAGCTGTTTCTATGAAAGCTGAATAAGGAGGAATATCCTCTCCTATTATACCACTGAAAAAATCATAGGCATCGCAGGAAAAATCACTTTTGAGCCGGTAAGTGAAATTGACCTGATAAGTGTCTCCCCTCTCAATAAACCCCTTTATTATAGCCATATCTTCTGTATACCGGTAACGGTTAATATCAGCTTTCCAACGCGGTGTGTTCTTTAAGATGTTTCCCGTCCCGCTGATAGAATCAAGGACTGCGGGTTTTTCGTAAATTCCGAACCAAAGAAGAGGAAAATCGCCGGTTTCTTTAGTTTTGAGAGCTTTGTCAAACGCCGGCGCCGCTTCATATGAAAGAAACCCCGCGGCATAGCATTTTTTTTCCCTCACATCCTCTTCCACAAGCTTCAGGGCCGGAACAACCTGATTTATACTATCGGCGGAAATTACTTTTACAGGTTTATCGAACTTAAGGAAAAGTTTTTTCTCCACATCAAAAAATATTACCGCGGGTTTTTTCAAAAAAACCTACCTTTTTCCGAGATTTCTGGATTTCGCCGCCGGCGGCGCTGAGCTTATCGCCTTGATAAAACACCACGTCAGTCCGCCGAATACCAGAAATCCTATAATGGCGAGTATAATCATCGATGTCGAGGACAAGGACATCTCTTTCTTAATCGTATTTTCTGCATGCATGGTAATAAATGCAAGTGATACGCCGAGTGAAGAACCGACACAGAAAGTGCTTAAAGCCGCCCCGGAGCGCAGCCAGAAACTAGGACTTGATTTTAACGATTCATACCTGAATACTCTCCTGCCGCTGATAACCGCTAATGTTATCGAACCAGCTACCGATACCGCACATAACAACGGGACCGTCATTCCTTTTGACAGCGCAATTTCCGCTACTTTAATATGAACGGTTCCCGCAAACGTAAAAAGCATCAATACCAATAAAGCACAGGCCGCATAAAACACTTTTTTACCCAATTTCGCGCCTTCAACTTTACCCGAATCCACCTGCTGTTTCCGGTCGTTTTTCCTTTTAACATGCTTTCTGTAAGTGACTATAAACGATATTAAAGGAACTATTAACGCTATAGAGATGCCGGCAACCGAAGGGAAAGAAAAGCTGCCGTCGGCATTATGAAAAAGCCCTCCCTCTTTTGAAAGATCATCGAACAAACTCCATATAAACAACGCCGATAAAATTACAGGTATAATAACCCTTATAAGGATATCCCACCATTTTCCTATACGCCAGTCACTTCGCTCATTCGCGTGTTCGCGCAAAATCCCCGTATTGAAAAGCCAGCCCAAAACAATACATTCCAAAAGCCCTAAAAGCGCAATTCCCCACGTCCCGTTAATTATGCCGTCAACAAGCCCGACCCAGTTAAGGCCTCCGCTCGTGCAATAAAAAAAGCCTGTTAACAAACCCGCCGCGCTCATGATTATCAAAACCCCGGATCTCTTCCAGCCGGTTTTGTCAATTATGCTCGCCAGGACAGTTTCAGTAATAGAAAATGCAGAGTCAAGCCCCAGAGTTATAAGGGTTATAAAAAAGATAAAACTAAACCATGCCGAATAAGGCAATTGGGCTAATGCATACGGAAAAGCTACAAACGCAAGAGAAGGCCCTTCCTTTGCCACTTCCGAAACAGGCACAGGATTTCCTGTCATCCGGGTTGCATAGGCCATTCCCCCCAAAGTTGCGAATACAGCAAGCCCGCATATAAAACTTGTTCCGAAATCCGCAAGCCCGATGATGGTTGCATTGTTGTTAATATCACTTTTCCTGTGCAAAAAACTCGCATATGTAATCATAACCCCGAACGCCAAACTCATCGAAAAAAATACCTGACCGAAAGCCCATTTCCATGTAGTGGGTTCGGCTAAACGGCTCCAGTCAGGCTCCAGATAATAAGCAAGCCCTTTAACCGCTCCGGGTAATGTCAGCCCTCTGACGGTCAGAATGACCAGCATAATCCACGGGAGCGGTACGGTAAGCCAAACCACCTTGCTTACCAGATTCACTCCTCTGAAAATACACAGATACATCGCAATCCAGCTTATAACAAGGGTAACGGCTATTTCCATCCGGAAACTTCCCAAAGAAAAGCTTTCATGATAGCCCAAATATGAATCAAAAAAGAAATTTGTCGCTTTTTTTACCCCGGCAACCCCTTCTCCGGCCCATGGAAGATGCCCACCGTTAAATATACCTTTTATACTGAACCACAAAAAGTTGAAACAATATGCAAGGATAACCGGATAATACGTTATTATCACAAAACCGAGCAGGATTCCCCACCATCCCACGGTTTCAAAATGCCTGTTCGCCTGAGAAAAAGCGTCCGGCGCGGCTTTTTGGAATTTATGACCTATAGAAAATTCGAGAATCATCAGCGGTATTCCTATGACAAACATAGCCAATATATAAGGGATAAGAAACGCTCCGCCTCCGTATGAATAAAGTTTATACGGAAAACCCCAGAGGTTTCCAAGCCCGACCGCGGAACCAACCGCAGCGAGCACAAAACCCGCCCTGCTCCCCCAGTTTTCTCTTGTTTCTTCCCTGATTTCCGGCTTTGAACTTCTCATCTATAAACTCCCCTGTTCTCAATAGTTTTAAAAATATTATAGATTATCGTAATTAGAGTGACAATGATTTTCCAAAATCCAACCGGAAGAAATAAAATATGATGATAAATAATCAGAATTTGTTGATTGGCGGATTGAAGATTGGTATATTTGTTCTATGGAAAATATCACCGGTTACATGAATGAACTTGTTTTTGCGTCCGGGCTGACTTACGGTGTAATTTTTTCCCGCCTCACATTGGCTGTTATCGCAGGTGGTTTGATAGGACAAAACCGCGAACGCCATTTTAAGCCTGCCGGGCTGAGAACGCATATTATAATCTGCACAGGCGCGACACTTCTTATGCTGCTGTCAATTTATCTCCCCTCAAAAACAGGAGGAGATCCCGGCAGAATTGCCGCCCAAGTCGTAACGGGTATCGGCTTTTTGGGCGCCGGCGCTATTTTCCGGCTCGGTTTTAATGTAAGGGGACTCACAAGCGCCGCCAGCATATGGACAACCGCAGCCATCGGACTGACCATAGGCGCCGGCATGTATGCGGCAGGCGCCTTTGCCGTTATCATAATGCTTTTAACGCTGCATGTTCTAAACATAATAGAACCGAAGATTTTCAGATATAGAACCGCAAAAATATTAAGCGTAATAACAGATAAATACTCGGGCGCCGTGGATAAAATAATCGACTACCTTGAAAAAAAAGATGTGGAGCTTAACGATATCAGTATTGAAGAAAATATTGAGACAGGCACAATGGAACTGAAATCCGTTGTCTATATCCTCAGGAGAGAGGGTACTAAGAAATTTTTTGAAGGATTACGGAACATAGAAGGAATTAAAAAGATCTCTCTCGAGTAACCCGTTTTCCCTGTTTTTTCCTCTGCTTTAAAAGCCAATCAAATACTTTTATATTTTTAAATGTCATGACCCATGAATCATGTTCTCCCTCCGGATATTCGGTATAGCATGGACTTCCTCCTTTTTTTCTAATCGCGTCAATCATGTTCCTTGACCTTCTGACAGCGACAACTTCATCAAGTTTTCCGTGAAAAGCCCAAATCGGAATTTTCACTAAACTCCCGGCTTTTGAAATATCTCCCCCGCCGCAGATAGGAATAGCCGCGGCGAAATATCCGGGGCGCCGCTCAATAGCGTCCCAGACTGCAAAAGCGCCCATAGACAAACCCACAACATAAACCCTCCTCGCATCTATAGGTTCTCTCTTTACCGTATCGTCTAAAAGTTCCAGGGCAAGCTTCAGGGCATTGGTGGGCTTATCGGTCATTTTGTGGGATTTCCCCGAATATGAGAGTTTGACCCATTCTTCCCGCTTCGAACACTGCGGCGCCAGTATGAACACCGGCTTATTACGGGCCTTGCTGTAATTAATCAACTCTCTGATACCATAAGACATCTGTTTTAAATTATCAGAGCCCCTTTCAAGAGAACCGTGAAAGAACAGAATAACGGGGTATTTCCTTCTTTTGCCTGATATGGGAGGGGTATAACTCCTGTACGGAATTTTTTCACCGCGGGCATTTTTGAAAATACGAGCTTCCGTTTCATCTTTTATCCTTGTGTACAAAAAAATCGCGGGGCACAACATAAGTGCCGATAAAAAAAATAATTCTGTTGACATAAATATCCCTTCCGTCCGCTGAAATTTTTCAATAATCTTCAATGAAGGGTAGCATTATACGGTTTCCGCCGAATATTGCAACCGATATTTTATTGGCAGATAAAAAAAGAAAAATTAAACTGTTTTGCCTTTCTCTCCGTTTCAAAAAGTATTCTTCTCTCCTTTATAGCGCTTATATATTATAATCCCATAAATAATTATTAGTCCGGCAAGATTAGAAAACCACACCCATGGCGTCACCCATGAAACCCCGTCAAAAGTGATATCTGACAGGGGCCATAAAAATTTAGTCGGGAAAAACTCTTTAGAATGCGTCGGTATATCTAAAAGTATGTGAAAAACCCAGGCAAACATGGTAAATGCCGCAATCTTATTGATTCTCCATACTACAGCTATCGCAACCAAAGCCACTACAAGGCTGTGAGACCAGTTATAAGCAACAAATGTCCATGCCGGAATACCTGCCAGATCCGGTTTCCCGAACTGAAAGGATCTGTTTACAATATTTATCGCCATCAATATCCCAAATGAAATCAGGTCGGGGAATACACCGAAAAAACAAGCCAGCCATGCTAATCCTCTCCGGCCGAAAAAGGCGTAACCCCAGAGTCCATGACTAAAAATATCCAATAATTCAACTCCTGTTTATATAACCGGACGGGAAAGCTTTATTAAATGAACTATTGTAATTCCATAACTCTAAAAGTGCATGGGTTCGCAAGCTCCCTGTAAGGAGATGTTGACAGCAGGGTTTCCTGGGTTTTGGATATTGCATCGGTATCACTCGGATCAACGCTTATCCGGAATTTATCTCCTCTTTTAGGATTCTGTACGCCAATAAGAGACCACGGAACAGCCACTTCAAGATTGTACCCTGTGTCAGTCCTGCTAAAAGAAAACGTTATGTCTTTTTCAAACTTTTTTTCATCCACATCGGGATACCAGACAACAAACCTGCTGTTTTGAGCTGTAAAATCGCCCGGCGCAAAACCAAACTGAAAATCATCTTCATCGGCGACAGACCCTTCCCTGTCTTTCTCAAACTGAGAATCTACCCAGAGTTCAATGTGGTCTATGTTAAGCATTTCCTCCCTGTCATCCTGTATCAGAACGTCATCGGTAACCTCCAGGGCGATATAAAGGTTTTTTTTATCCCATGCTGTCCCGGCCAGAACACTTAAATCTTTTACTCCCATCCAGGTGCTTTTGCCGTAAACCACATATTTTTTATCGTTTAAAATAACCGGTTTGGCCTTTCCCCATTCCTCTTTGCTTATCAAACCGTCAACAACTATCGACTCATTGTTAATACACTCTATAACAGGAAGTTCCGGATACTTTTTCGTAGACGCTGCCTTCAGCCCGCCTTTTTTCATTGTCTTATAACTTGTATAGTAATGAATGGCAACACCCCCAAAAGATCTTTCCTTTGTCAGCTTACCCGTAACTTTATCAAGGATTTCATCCATTTTTTCATAACCTTCTTCGGCAAAAGTTATCACGGGCGTAACCCCATACTTCGCATTAGGCGCCTGTGTTTCCACTCCTATTATAACCTTACGGCTTTTCCTGTTGCCGGCCTCCAAAGCATTTTCCGCGGCAGATATTATTCTGCCGAAAGAATCAGAATAATCCATTAAGACAACGCAATCGGCATAAGATAAAACTTCATAGAAATATTCTTCATCGTAAAAAGTAGGCAGATCTACGGCAAGTCTCAGGTTTATTTTGGAATCCTGTATTGTTTTCCTACATTTTTTAAGCAGGTCCACATATCCGTTTTTAATCTTATCCCGGTATTCAGGTTTATGAAAAACACTCAACACATGGCCCTCTATATCCCAGTGAATACCGTAAAATCTTTCATCCTCCGCAACAGAAGCATTGTACTCTATTACCGAATTAAGCAGCCTCAAAGGAGTTGTATGCTGATATGACCAGTTGGCGTCACCCGCAAGATATTCAACTTTTATCCCTGCCCTGCTTGCCATTTTTATAAACGACCGGACTTTTTCAAAATTCTGTTTTTTTAAACTCTTCGGTCCCGAAAGATATATAACGTTGATTTTCTTTGCGGCATCTCCGTGAGGGGCGCTTATAAAATCAAAGAAACCGCTTTTCGCCGTCTCCTCATCCAAATCCAAGACAGATGATGTATGCCAAACCCACAGACCTCTCTCCATATTTAAACGGCCAAAACATAAGCCCTGACAGGTGAAAATCAATATTGACAAGAGAACGGCTGAGCAAAGCTTCATAAGCGGACCCCTTTTTCTACAGGCAACCTGTATCAGAGCAGGTTCTTGATTTCTCTTTCAAAGGCGTCTTCGCTCATATAGCCTATATGTGTTTTTACGACGCTGCCGCTTTTATCGATAAAGAGGGTGTGCGGAATGGAACGGACCTTATATTTTCCGGACAAATCTCCGGAATCAAGATACACCGGATAGGCAATATCGTTCTCTTTGACAAAATTATTTATCCTGTAAGGGCTTGTTTTGTCAACGGCAACAGCGATAATTTCAAGGCCCTTGTCCTTATATTTTCTGTAAAGGTCTGAGAACCCGGGAACCTCCTGCTTACATGGAGGGCACCATGTAGCAAAAAAATCCAGTATAATAACTTTCCCGCGGTTCCCGGAAAGAAGTTTGTCCAGGGCTGTTTCATCGAGAGTTTCAACCTTGCCGACCATTGTAGAATCGCTCTGGTCTCCTTCTTTGGCCGCAGAGGAAAGTCCTTTATCACAGGAAACCGAAAGCAAACCGATAGTTATAACAGATATCAATACAAATATTTTTTTCATTACACCCCTCCGGATTTCATACTTAGAACACGTAAATACACACCGCCGCTTCCGCAAAGAAGCAGCGGCCTGGAATATTACTTGCGGCTATCAGTCTTTAATATGTTTTCTTACTTCAGTAACAGGAAAAACTGCGTAGTAATCGGAACCATCATGCCCGTTAGACACAAACTTCGCGCAACTTCCTTTTCTTTTTCTGTTCTGAGAAGCAGTCTTGGAAAGGTGAACTTCCTTACATCTCCATCTCATGCGGTTTCTCCCCCTTTGAATGTCCCGATAAAAACAAAAGACCCCGATATTATCGGGGTCCTATCATTACATACACTGAAAATAAATCTGGTATTTTAATAAGCCTGCCTCTTTTAGATAAAAGCTGCACTATTAAAACAACTCCTCTTTTAAGAATAGTATACCCGGAAAAGATATAAGTCAAGCAATAATTAAAAAGCCTGCTTGACTTCGAAAAGCATACCCCCTAATATAAAAATCTGCCATGAGCAAAGGAAAAGAAAGAACCGTAATCGTCTTCACTGATCACAGCGGCATGCGCTTTAACATGATAGGCGCCATGCCGGATGAAGCAGAGCATCCTTCCATAGGGATAATCCAGTTTGCGGTAAAAGGGGGAACTCCCGCCGCCGGTGTTTTTGCAAGGCAGTTTCCAAAAAGAATTGAAGAGTCATTCCGTTATTTCAGCGATATTTTTCCCTTCTCATACCTATTCACCGCGAATACAAATGAAGGCGAAACGCGATATGCTGTCTTTGACAATGAATTCAGCCATCCCCACCTCCCTGATTTCGCCAAAGCATACAAATTGGATTATATACTAACCGGTTCCATAAATATCGATGATGGATTCGAAATAGCAATAAAGCTTTTTCACAAAATTGAAAACCAAACAGTATATGAAAAAAACTACCAGACAAAAAATCATGAGGATATCATCCTTCTTCTCGATAATATTCTGAAAGATATCGCGGAAACCATAGGGCTTAAAACGGGTGATTTCAATTACTTTGAAGGGTTAACTGAAAATCCGACGGCTTTCCTATTTTACTGTGAAGCAATGAGCAAACTGGATACCAGATATCTCGGCATTGTTTATGATCCTTTCGATACGGCAACTTCATTTCTGAAAACCCTCCGCTTTGATAAATTTTTTGACGAAGCTTCAAAAAAACTCCTTGCCATCTGCCTTGAAATGGATGAAATAGGCAAACCTGAAATAGGACTGGAACTCGTAAACACTTATCTGCAAATAGACCCTAAAAATCTGTTTTCAAAAGACGTGCAGACCTCGATGGGGGGAAAAATAAACAAAAAAAAGTCCGGATGATTATTTTATGACTGTTTTGGCGGGTATTACGGCTTTCTTTGGAATCACCACTATGCCGTCTTTAATAAGATAATTCTCTTCTTCCCTGTCTTCTATGCTGTCTCTGGGGTTAATAACCACTCCGTCTCCTATCCTCGCATTTTTATCTATAATAGTCCTGTTAATCCTGCATTTCCGGCCGATTCCGATTTCGGGGAGTTTTTTCCTGCGGTTTTCTTTTTTATCCACCTCCCTCTCATAAAAATCCTGTCCCATAATTATCGAATTCGTTACATGGCTGCCGGCTTTAATAGTACTTCTAATGCCTATCACACAATTTGATATCCTGGATTTGCTGATTATGGCTCCTTCGGCCAGAATGGATTTCTCGATAAAACTGCTTTCCACCATCATCGGCGGAAGGAACCTCGGATGGGTATAAACGGGATGGCTGGGGTCATAAAGGTTAAAATCAGGCGAAGTGTTGGCGAGGTTCAAATTGGCTTCATAAAATGACCGTATTGTACCTATATCTTCCCAGTAACCAGTATAGGGATATGCAAAGACTTTATATTTCCCGATTGAATTAGGTATGATATGTTTTCCGAAATCCTCTTCTTTTCCTTCAAGCACCCGTCTTAACGCCTCGTTCTTGAATATATATATGCCCATGGACGCAAGATATGCGCAGGAAGTGTTCTTTTCACCGAACAAACGTACCGTTGACTGGTCTGATTTGAATTCTTCAAACACTTCTCTGGTTGAAGGTTTTTCCACAAATTTTTCAATGTGAAAATTATCTCCCGTCTTCATTATCCCGAGTCCGGAAGCTTTTTCCTTAGAAACAGGTTTTACGGCAATTGTTATATCCGCTTTCTTTTCAACATGGAACATAAGCATTCTATGAAGCTTCATCATATAAAGCTGGTCGCCGGAAAGAACAATGTAATGCTTGACGGAAGAATCATCAAAGTGAGAAAGATTTTGCCGGACGGCATCGGCAGTACCCTGATACCATGTTGTATTTGTCAGGGTCTGTTCAGCAGAAAGTATTTCAATATAGCCGTGATTAAACGAATCAAATTTATAACTCTGGAAAATATGCCTGTGAAGGGACGCCGTATTGAACTGGGTTACAATAAATATTTTTGTTATGTCGGAATTAATGCAATTGCTTATCGGAATATCGACAAGCCTGTATTTCCCGGCTATAGGGACTGCCGGTTTTGCCCTGTATTTGGTAAGAGGATAAAGTCTTTTCCCTACTCCCCCCCCAAGAATTATTGCCGCGACATTCTGCATTTAGATACCACAATCTTTTATAACTTTTTTCAAAGTTTCCGCTGATTTTTTAAATAAACCCTGTTCTTTCTCATCCAGGCTGATTTTCAGCACTTCTTTAATCCCCCTGCTGCCCACAACCGACGGAAGGCTCATATACACATCGTTAACACCGTAGTAACCCTCAACCAAAGTGGAAACAGGCAGAATCGAACGCGTATCATGAACAACAGACTGAACTATTTTAACCAAAGCCAATCCTATCCCATAGGATGTTTCCCCTTTTCTGTCTATAATCTTATAGGCGGAATCCCTGACTTCGGAAAAGATACCGCTTAACTCCTTCTCTCTATCGCAACAACTGTTTTTTTCACAGATAGGACAATACTCCTTAAAATACATGCCTCCTATCATTGCCCTGCTCCACACGGCGAATTCGCTGTCCCCGTGCTCGCCCAGAATATACGCATGGATGTTTCTGGCGTCTACATTACAATGCTTACTCAGCAGAAACCTTAAACGGGCGCTGTCAAGCACTGTGCCCGAGCTGATTACTCCTCTGGGCGGTTTGCCCGATATCTTATACGCCGCATAGGCAAGGATATCGACCGGATTTGAAACTACGAGAAGCACGGCATCCGGGGAATACTTCATTATTTCAGGAATAATTTTCCTGTACAGCGCGATATTCCGTTTGACAAGGTCTATCCTGGATTGGCCCTGTTTTTGTTTAGCGCCCGCCGTAATAATTACAACGTCAGAATCCTGAATATCCGGATAATCCCCCGCGATAATTTCAACAGGCCTGATATAAGGAGCGCCGTGGTTTAAATCCATTGCCTCCCCCTCCGCCCTGTTTCTGTCAAGATCCACCAGCACTATTTCCCTGACAACACCTTTTATAACAAGGGCGTAAGCGCACCTTATCCCTACATTGCCGCATCCGATTATTGATATTTTAGGTTTTAATCCAGGCATAACCACCGTTATATATAAAAATATATTATAACACTATAAATCTTTTATTAAAAATAAAATAAACAGAAAGGGCGGTAAAATTATTTACCGCCCTTTACCTTTAAACCCCGCTGTTCATCATTCAAACTTTATGTCATCAATATAAATAACACCTTCCTTGTCAGTGCATATCTGATCAAAAACCACCACAAACTCATACATGGAGGACCGGTCTTTTATCTGCGGGAACTTATTCAAAGGAATCTGGACTTTCTGCCACTCTTCCGTAACCCCCCTTACCTGAAATCTGGACACGCCTCCCGCGTTATCTTTAAGTTCAACCCATAAAGTCTGTGTAAAACCATCTTCCTTGTCACCCTTGACATAGAAAGTAAGGTTTTTTGCTTCCGAAACATCTATATCATTAAGCCTGGTCCAGTAACCGTTATAGGCGATGCCCGGGTAACCGTCGATATAATTAGTTCCCGTTGTCAAATCATAGCTCAACATAAGTGCGCTTCCGTTTTCACCGACCCTCTCATCTTCGGTTATCTCGAATTCACAGTATTGTTCCGAGTCATTGTCATTACAATTCCATACACCTCTTTCTCCTCCTATGGAATTTTCAAGTCCGTCTTCATCAAAATCATCAACCAGAATTTCTTCGGCCAATACCGTCTGGCAAAACAGAAAAACCGAAATCAGCATCAAAAGACTCAGTATTTTTGACATATACCATTCCTCCTTTTCCTTCAAATTAGTTTTTCTTTGGGCAGGTTCTTATTCGTAGACTGTCTTAAAATAATCTTGCTTTTCAATTTTACGATTTTGTTGGAAAAATCCTTTTCTTTGATAGCATCAACAAGCATCTTTGTCCCCTCTCTGCCCATTTCAAACATCGGTTGTCTGACCGACGTCAAAGGGGGGTCGCTTATCCTGCTGAACATCATATCATCAAACCCCACTACCGCAATATCCTCCGGTATCCGCTTGTTCAGCTCCTTCAGCGCTTCCATTCCCGCATAAGCCTGGACATCGCTCCCATAAATGATTGCGTCAACGGCAGGTTCTCTCTCTATCAATTCAGCAGTCGCAAGCGCGGATTCTTTCAATTGAAACGACGTTTCCGAAACCATCAGATACGGGTCGTACCGGATTGTATTTTCAGCAAGCGCCTTTTTATAACCCTCCAGCCTTTGGGACCATACATTCTCGGTGGATTCGGAAGGCATTATAATCCCGATTTTCCTTCGGCCGAGTCCGACAAGTTCCTTTACGGCATCATAGCACGCTTCGACATTATCAATATAAACACTCATGCCGCAATCAGACTTGTTATTAAGAAGAACGACAGGAACCCCGCTTTTATGCAAACGCGCGATATTGGAATCCGAAATATTCAGAAATACCGAAATCAATCCCGCTATGCTTTTATCCTGCATAATTTTTTCGAGAAAAATAGACTTTCTTTCCTCATTGTACATCTGGCTTTGCAGATTCAGCGAATATCTCAATTCATACAGCCCGGAATCATGGAGGACAGAATCCACCCCGTTCTGAATATCCCTCGTCAGATGCTCCCCCGCCGAAGCATATATGACGCCTATATATTTCAATGTGCTTGCATACATTCCCGACTGCCTGGCTTTTATATAGGGAGAGTATCCCAGTCTCTGCGCGGTTTTTTCTATCTTCCTCTGAACAGGAAGACTTATACCTCCCCTGTTGTTAAGAGCTTTGGATACTGCCGCAGGAGAAACACCCGTTTCTCTGGCAACATCAGCTATTGTCACGCTTGTGTTCTTCTTTTTCATTGGTATAACACCTCAGGGTTTTAGAAACCTGTTTCAAATTTATCCGCTTTCTTTGTGGGTAAGAAGGAAACATCAGAGCCAAAACAGACCTCCAATTAATCTTAAACCGGGCTTTCATTAATTGATTTATAAATAGTAAAATGTTTTACTAAACAAGAATATACATCCTGTTATAAATTTTGTCAAGCCGGAATATTAACCTGTACAAGAAGAAATTGACTGCCTCTTGATAAGCTGAGGCTTAAATACGGTAGCAATCTCGGGTATCTGCTTTTTATCTATGATTTTCAATATTTTCATAGCGGCTTCTTTCCCCATTTCTATCAAAGGAACCTTAACCGATGTCAGAGTGGGATTAACCGCCGGAAGAAACAGCATATCATTAAAACCTGTTACAGAAACATCTTCAGGTACAGATAAGTTGTTTTTTTTAAGAGTCGTAATACATGCAAAAGCCATGACATCATCAGAAGCCGCAACCGCGCTGAATTTTTTTTCCTGTGAAATAAAATCCTTCAGCGCTTCCGCCGTATTTTCATATTTAAAAAACCCCTCGAGCACATATTGCCCGTCAAATTCAATATTGTTCTCTTTAAGGGCCTTCTTATAGCCGTTTAACCTGTCCTGATCAAGCTGATATTTTAAAGAACCCGCCATAAACACTATTTTCCTGTGTCCGAGCTTTATCAGCTCCGATGTAACATCATACAACCCCTTTTCATTATCCATAAGGACCGACGGGATCTCCTTCCCTCTGATATACCTGTTGACAAGAAGCACGGGGAATTTCTCCTTCCACAGGCTTAAAATTTCCTTTTCATTTATTGCCTCACTCAAAATAATAACACCGTCAACCCTTCTTTCTTTTATCGCCTGCAGATAATGCTGGGATAACGGTTTATTCCTGGCGGAAACCGTCCCCAAAAGCTGAAGATAATAACCCTTTTCCTGAAGCACATATGCGATGCCGCTGATTATCTGGCTGAAATAAGGCCCCACAACATCCTTAAAATCCTCAAGGGCCACCGCAACGGAAAAACTCTTTTTGCTGACAAGGCTTCTCGCAATGATATTAGGGGTATATTTCATTTGTTTTATAATTTTCTCAACTTTACCCCGGGTTTTCCCGCCGACTTTATGCAAATCCTTTTTATTCAGGACTCTTGAGACTGTGGAAATGGAAACTCCGGCTTTCTTCGCAATGTCTTTACATGTATAAGCCATGTTATTCGTTCTCCAGGATAATATCATCTATACAGATTCTCTTTTCCGAATCAGTTCTTTTGGTCATGACTTCGATTGAAAATTCGCGTATCCCGTCCGCATCCATAATTTTATTGCCGTAAGATGAAAAAGCGGCAGATCTTGAAAAATCATTTTTTATGTCAATTACAAATGTATTCTTTTCCCCCTGGGAAACGGATATCGGATAAGTCTCGAAAGGCTCCCCTTCCCTGTCCTTGATTTTCAGTTTAATTATAACCCCCGCATCATCGGTATAAGCGGAAAAAACCAGTCCGGAATACTTGCTCCAATCCTGGGGGTAAAGGAAAGGCCGGCTGATAATGCCTGACGACAGTTTTGCGTTTTTCCCGGGGCTTAAGATTATTTCCATACAACCTCCTTCGGACAGTTTCCCGTTCGTCGAAAGATGCCTTTTAATCTCCGCATTACTACCCAGAACAAGTTCTTTCAGATAGGCGTTTTCGAACTTTACTTCTGTTTCCTCAAAATCGTCCACAACCGGCGCAAAATAATACCGGGGGTTGTAATCGATTTCCCGGACCGTTCTATTGCTTTCATCCTCCTTCTGGTCCATTGAAAAAGGATTGAATCCCTCCTTTGCGAATATATACCAGGCTGTGCTGGAAACGCATACGGGTTTATCCTGCATCATCCAGCTGCCGTAAGCCGGTGTTCCCTCATTGGTGGCATACGGCAAAGCCGCGGTATATTTATGAACAGCGCTCGGGGTCAGCGCTTTTTCTATTTCTTTAAGGTATTTATTCCTCTCATCTTCTCTGCCCGCCCTGTCAAAAGCAAGGACCATCTGCCCCGTACCTTCCAGCCATACGGCATCTTTATCGGGGAAAGGCGAATTTTCATAACTTGAACCGAAATCAAATCCTTCTACTTCGACATTATTTACTTTATACAACTGCCTGTTCATGCTTTTTTCAACCGCAAAATCCAGAGTGCCCGAATATTGCCGGCCAAGGCTCAACACAGCCCAGCTTGAGAGATCTGTGGCATAGTTGGGATTATACTTCTTCCTCCCCATATAAAATCTCCCCGTTTTTTCATCCCATGGATCATTTTCAAGCCAGTTTTTTATATCTTTAGCCGACTTAAGATATTTATCGTTACCGGTCAATATGCCTAAATCCCTCAACGCCGCATAACAGTCAAAATTATGCTCTGTTGCCATCCATGCCATAGGAGATCCATCGCCATAATAACCGCCTATTATCCCCCCTTCGAATGACTGCAGCGAAAGCAACCACTCCGCAATCGCTTCCGCTAAAGGAAGGTATCGCGTATCATCCGTAACATAAGTATAGTGAGTTACAGCAAGAAGTATCCATGCGTTGGGTCCGGCGGCCCATGTTTCTCCCCATACCCCTTCTTTGGAGTAAGCATCGCAGAATCCTATAAACTTGCCGTATTTTAATAACTGTTCATCGTATGTTTTCTGAAAAAATCCGAGGAGCAATTTTGCCCTGTCATAATCACCGCAAAGAGTAAACACCATTACTGCAAGAGCCTGGTCATAGGTAAAAGCCGAATTCCCTCCCTCATGACTCGGAACAAGCCCGTTATGAAAAATAAACCGGTTTCTGTTAGCCCTTTGCTGGGCGATAAACCATTGGTATGAACGTTCAAGTCCGCTCCAGCCTTCCGCTTCTTTCCCGGGAAAGAAGAAAAAATCAATATTAACAAGCCACAGGACGGCGCATATCAAAGTCATCGCCAGCGTAAAATATAACAAAAAAAGGTACCGTTTTTTATTCATCTTTCATTTCCAGTTTTTTCAAATCCTTATCGGCAAAAGACGCGTAGCTGCTGTCCGGAAACTCATCGATGACTTTTTTATAACAGGCTTTCGCATCCTCTGTCCGTTTCTGTGACTCATACAGCGAGGCAAGCTGATATGTCAATTTGACCAAAACCGCCTTATCAATATCCAGAGCCGTCACTTTTTCAAGAAAAGGTATCTCCTTTCCAACCCTTGCGTCATGAGAATATTTTGCAAATATACTCATCATCTTCGGTATGGCATCAAGGGCAAGAGGGCTTTCAGGATAATTAAATATAATCTTGCCGTATTCATATTCAGCTTTATCCAACTGGCCTCTGGAATCATAAATCCGGGCAAGCCTGTTTACCGACTCCACAGTGTTATCGGCGCGGGGATATTTATCAATAATGAGCTGGAAAACATCTATCGCCTGACCGTAAAGGCCTTTCTCCTCGTACAGGTTGCCCAGCCTGAACAACAATTCGCATGACTCATTCTGGTCATTCTCATTTACGGCAATCTCTATATATTTCCCGAATAAGACACTTGATTCAGAGATCCTTTCGGGTTGAAGCATTTCCGCCTCTTTTCCGGAATCGAAAAGAATATCCGCCGCTTTGTCGGGCGGGAATTTAGAAACAATCATGTCGGCATATTTTTCTATCAGCTTCCTGGAATAAACAGGTGCCCCGTTTTCTGAAAGAAGGGCTGCGTATTCCTTTAATATGTCCGGGTCGGAAGTTTCCGTTGAATACCGTGAAAGCATATCATAAAGCTTATCCAATGAGACGCGTTCATTCCGGTCCATCAGTTCACAATGGGCAAGCCAGTTCAGATATTGATACTTTATGCTGTTTTTATCAGGGCTGTCCGGAGAAGAATTCTTTTCTGTTTCTTCCAAAATCTCTCTCAGCAGATCCACTCTCATTTTCGCATAAAGAACCCAGTTTTCTTCGGTTTCGAGCTTTCTGAGATAAATCCATTTTTCAAAAGCATCGGCCTTTGAGACAGTCATCGCTGTAGATTGCTTGGCTTCAGGCTTATAAAAAGCCGGCCCGGGTTTCTTATTCAATATAATCCTTTTTATGCCGCTCAGCCAATCAAGCAGCCTGTCAAAAACAGACAAAGAACCTTTCATCGCGCCATAACCGCCTTTGGGAACCCTGTATCCGTCATTAATCCCCCAGTGCTCTTCTATCATATCGTCCAATTCATCAGGTCTATCCGATTTGTTCCAGTTATCACACCATTCGAAAAGCAGAAAACCTGCAAGTTTGTTATCAACAGCTTTTATCTGGCGGCTGACAACTTCACTCTGTGTCAGGCCTGAAGATTTTTCCCAGAAAGAACTGTACCCCATTTCCGAAATCAAGGCCGGTTTGCCGAATTTCTCTGACAGGGAAAGGACTTCATTCACCATCCTGTCGGCATATTCGGCATCAAATGTCCCATTCCAGCCCCTCAAACCTACATAAGTATTAAAACTCATAAAATCAAGAAACCCTGAACCGACCGCGGCGCCTTCTTCGTAGTGGATCATGTTAGAACCCGTAACAGGCCTGGAAGGGTCTGTTTTTTTCACCGAACTATATATCTTTTTCAGGAAGCCGTTAACTTTTTCAGAACCGTATCTTTCTATAACATCCCCTTTCTCGGAGCCGAAAGTAAATGGCGCATCATTCCATATGGCCCACGCAATGACACCTTTCCTGTCCTTATGCTTCAAAACATTTGATACGGCCTGTTTCTTGAGGATATTCAACTGGAAAGGCGAAGTGAAATCCGTCCACCCGCCCGGGAAACATACTGTTTCAATGACATAAATCCCTTTTTTCTCCGCAATATCAAGCACAAAATCAGGAAGCATATCATACGTCCTGATGGTATTGATTCCCGCCTGCCTCATCATCTCAAAATCTTTTTCTATCACTTCGGCGGGAACCTGCGAAAAATGCGTTGTCTTAGGATAGCATAAGGAATAATTCACTCCCCTTATCTGACCTATATCCGCGGGAATCATCAGAAAGAAGACCAGTAACAGCAGGGCAAAGGAAAACAGGCTAATCCATAAAATTCTTTTTCTTGATTCCATCGCTTATACTCCGAACACTTAAAAATGAAGGGAGGGCACACGGTAAAAATATGCCCTTCCCGAAATATTACTACTCATTGTTGGTAAATATAAAGCTGTCTATGTATATTGTATCGCCTTTTGTGTTTCCTACATCGGGACCGAAGGCGACTCCGACATTATCAAGGTGTTTTAAATCAACTTTTTTCCTTATTTCATCCATGGGTATTACGACTTTTTTCCATTCCTTTGCCGCGTCAGGAACATTATATTTCACCTGCGGCATATAATTTAAGGCATTCGCATCGCGGAAAAGAATCTGAATATGTTCCCCCCCGTTTTCACCTTTAAGCCAGAAAATAAGATATTTATATCCGGAGACATCTTTGCTGTCGACTGTTATGGGCATGGTTGTTAAATCAAGGGTTGGCCCTAAATTCATCGAAAAACTTCCCCATGATTCATTGGGTTTGCTGCCCATCGCGTTTACCAATCTGAATGAATGTTTTCCGTCGTAAACATTTTCCACGCTGTAATCTGCACACGCAGGCTCATAAACCCAGCTGTAGGGCACTGTATCTTTCTCTTCCCAATTAGGTTCAAGCGAGCCGTATACCCCTATTTCCCCGCCCAAATTATTAGGCCAGCCTTCAAAATCCGCCACAAGCATTTCTGTCTCTTCGGCAAAAACATGGACACTGACAGCCAAAACAAAGACGCCCGCCATTAAAAATATTCTTTTCACGATACCCTCCTTTTTCTTTTAAGGGAAACCTGTTTTTTAGGAAAACGTTTTACTAATAAATAACATCTTTTCCGGCGGTTGTCAAGTTGCCTGTTCACCTGATTACGTCCCTGATTATACCCCCGCCGATTACAATATCATTATCATAAAGAACAATCGACTGTCCCGGTGTCACGGCCCTTTGTAAACCATCGAATTCAACGTGTAACACGTTGTCCCCAAGTGAAATATTGCAATCTGCCTCCTTGTGGGCATATCTTATCTTAGCCTTGCATTTCCGGGGAAGTCTTTCCGTAAATAAATTCAAACTGTCGGCAATTAAAACCCTTGACACCAGGTCTTCCTCTCTTCCCGCAACCAATACATTCTTTTCCACATCGATATCAACCACATAATAGGGCTTGCCGCCACCTATGCCCAACCCTTCCCTTTGCCCTATTGTATAATAAAGGGAACCCTTGTGTTCACCTATAATATTGCCTGCTGCGTCAATTATCTTCCCGGGTTTTACAGGGCCCGTCCGATTCAACAGAAAATTTCTATAGTCTCTATCCTTTATAAAACATATATCCTGGCTTTGCGGCCTGCGTGATAACCCCCAGGGCTGTTCGCCGGCAATTTTAATGACTTCGCTTTTTACCGACTCACAAAGCGGAAAAATGACATAATCCAGGTATTCCCTTCTGATTCCATAAAGAAAATACGTCTGGTCTTTTTTTTCATCCTTCGGTTTTGAAATAAATAAAGAGCCGTCTTTTTTGACAATAGCGGCATAATGGCCTGTCGCAATAAGGTCAAATCCGGATTTCCTGGCATATTCAAGCAAAAGGCCGAATTTGATATCCCTGTTGCAAATTACGCAGGGATTGGGGGTTCTTCCCGCTTTATATTCATTTATAAAAGGGATTATTACCTTTTCTTCAAGTTCTCTGGAAAAATTTACACTTTTGTGTTTTATCTCGAGCGCCGAACAAACTCTCGAAGCATCCTTTATGTTGTTTTCGTCACTCGATTCATCAACGCCAAAACACATAGTAACCGCTTCGATACTGTATCCCTGTTTTTTCAATATATACGCCGCAACCGAAGAATCCACACCCCCGCTCATAGCAGCTAACACTTTTTTTTTCATAGAAGACCCAATTGGAAATATTCCTATAATTAAACCATATCGAAGGTAAGTTAAAAAGCAAAAGATGCCATTTATTTGCGGTTTTTAATAAGTTTATCAAGAGGGCTTTCGTTAACTCTTTTCTCAAGCACATCCACTGCCGCATCCGAAAGCAGGATTTTCATTATTTTCCCGTTTACATCGGTATTATTCCTGCTCTTATCGTATCTGGCGGCTATTTCCCCGGCAAGATCCCCCTTGTTTACTTCAAACTCCACATCGTTCATTTTCCTTGCCCTGTCATATACGCCTATTAAGAAATCCGTTTCTTTTTCTTCATCCATATTCGGGTCCATAAAATGATATTTTACCCGCTGTACAAAACGTTGCGCTATCTCCTCCTTCCTGACATCGTAAGCCTTTTCGGGAAGAGCCCTTATCTGTTCAACATGCTTAATGTCCTTCTCTCCGGAATCAGCCTGGCCTATTCTGTTCCCCTCCTTCGGGGGAATAACACATGGCTTATAAGATTTGATGGCTTCTATCTGGTAGCTCTCCAGTTTGGATTTCACCAGGTCGGCTAATTCTTCCATCTTCTTAAAATATTTTATCTCCGTCTCTTTTTCCCCGCGGTGAGCCTCGGCGTACTTTTTTCTTGTTGCATCGGATATATTCTTGCCGTCTTCTACCTCGCTTTTTACCTCATCCAGCGCTTTATCTATGCCGCCCTTCCTGCTTTCCCTGTTTTTCAAAAATTCGCTCCTGGCTTTTTCCGCCTCTTTCGCATATGTAAGCAACCAACCTTCCTGCTCATCGCTAAGTTCAAGGCCGTTCAACAGATTTATAACCACTACCTCATCCCTGGCTTCCCTGTCTTCACCATTTCCGGGAGCGGAGAACACATCGGGAGCGGTACAGACAACAGAAACAGCAAAAAATACGGCAACAAAAAAAAGCCTCATACATCACCTTCCGCCAAGTTACGCGGATTCACGTTTAATATGATTTTATTTTGTTTTAAACCCGGCTGATTCCGCCTCAGCGCCTGATTCGAATATAAGAAGGTTTTCCCATTTTATGCCCTCATAGCCCGCGGATCCCGGCAAAAAATATATTTTTTCCGAAGAATCGGCCCTGATAAGGAACCTGTCCTCATAGGGGTTGTTTTCATGGCATGTAAGGCTCCCCAATCCGAAAAGACAGATAAACGGCACATATTTCAAAAAAACCATTTTTTCCCAGCTTTTGTCTCCGGCTCCGCGGGGAAGAAAGCGGGTATCTACACCGGTATTCTCCAGTAACGGGAAAAATTTGGTAAGAAAATTGTATTCTCTATCGTTAATAAACACGACCGGTTCAATCTTCCTTCAAAGCAATAAACCTGCTGCAATTCTCGCATATATAAACATGATTTCTATATTTAATCTGGTTCTTAAGGCCCGTGGACAGATTCATATAGCAGCCCTGACACACACCGTCGATTACATCTACTATAGCAGTACCGTATCTCTTTACCAGTCTGTCAAAACGGTTCAGATAATCGCTGTTTACGTCGGAGCGCAGCATTTCAAGCTCTTTTTCCAGTTTAGGACTTTTTCTCTTGAGTTTCCCGCGTTTTCTTTCAAGGTCCTGAAGTTTTCTCAAAATGGAAGCGGTACATACTATTTCGGCTTCCGCTTCCTCTATAACCTTTATTTTAATCGTAGACAGGAGCGCTATCATTTCGACTTTATCTTTAGCCGATAAAATACTGTTTCTGAAATCCTGCTTCCTGAAGCTTTTTATCAGCGAGGAAAAAAGCTGTGTGAAAAGGATAGGAGTGGAAGGCTGCCAGACAACAAGAAAAACAAGATAGACGGGTTTTTTGTCAAAAGCGTTAAAATCAATTCCCTTACTGCTTTTTCCCACTGCGATTGTCAGTCCCTTTCCCGTTTCAATTCTCGCATGCGGAAAAGCGATTCCATGGCCGATTGCCGTGGAATCCATTGATTCGCGGCGCAAAACCCTCTCCACAATAACATCTTTGTTTACTTCTTCAAATGTCCCTGCAAGCTGCTTTATGACCGATTCGGAATCGGACCCTTCCAATTCTATCAACACGTTTTTGGATGATATAAATTCTGATAGCTTTTTCATTTGTTTTCTCCCTTTCTCCCGCTGTCAAATCAAGAAGAAAATCCATTCTAACCGAAAAATTATTTTTTTTAAATATATTTTTCAAAACCTATCTTATCTTTTCATCACAAGCAGGCTGAATCTAAAAAAAACAAATATACCCGCTTACCGGGCAACTGGTTGTAAAACAGATAATTATATGTCCGGGGGAACCTGGGGTGAATTTCCACAACACCGCTGACAGCAATTATTGCGGAGTTTATATATATACTGATTTTCCCGCGCCTTATGATATAATGTCCCTGTCCTTTCAGGATTCAAGCATATGCAGGATAAAGAAAAAAACGAATACAATACCCGGATGGAGTTGCTCCGCAATTCCATAGAAAATGAGCTTTCCACCGCAATAACAATGGAAAAATTAAGCACTCTCTCCAGAAACGAACCCCTTTCGAAGCTGCTTAAATACTTATCCTCTCAGGGGGAAATCCACCATGACAGGCTCCAGGAATTATTCAAGCTTGTAAAGTCTTCCGGCGAATTATCTTTGTTCCGGAAAATAAAAATGGCTGTTTTACCCTCTGTAACCTCTTCATCCAAAACAAAACATTTAAAGGTCATCGAGCAGATACGAAAAAGGATCCGCGCAGATGAAGACCCGCTGAAAATATGCGAGGATATCATAACATTAATGACAAACCTGATACACGAGATCAATGAATTGAAAAAACACTCGTTTAATAACAATGAACTCGATATTATTGACTGGCTTATGGAAGAGAAAATAAGGCTTATAACAGAGATTGAAAAAACCGGATTTAAGAAGGAATTTAAAATAGGCCTTTTTTCCAAAACATAAATATCTTGACTTTTATTTCCGTGAATATAAAATAATCTTAACAATAAGGACGTCTGTTCTTTACAGAATTTTAACCATAGATAGAGTTATATTCTGTTTGTACCAGAAAAAAGAAAATACGGGAGGAGGAATACATGTTGAAGAAAGCCGGATTGATTATGCTGGTTGCCGTCTTTGCGCTATCCTGCACCAGCACTTTCTCAATGCAGAGAGATGTGGGCAAAATCGTCACCCCGAGAGTTGAAGATGAAACACTTGATCTCAAAATCGCCAGAAATCAGGCGCGGGAAGATTTTAACGCAGCTAATAACTCTTTGTATAAAGCGAGGGTTGCATACAACAAATCAAGGCTTTGCGACCGTCCTAAAGAAGAGATAGAGCAAAAACACCAGGATTATCTTAAAGCTAAAACCGCTAAGGATAATGCGCAGGCTAAACTTGATGCCGCTGTATCGACTTATGCCAACGCAATTAAAGCAGCAAAAGGCGATAAATAAGTTACATTGATTTAAAAAGGGCGTCCTCTTTTGAGGATGCCCTTTTTTTTAAAAGAATTTAAACCTTCCCGTAATCATAAACCGTATGACCGCATAAAAAAAACAGGCATCGGGGAAATAATCTGTCATTGCTGGTGGGCAAGAGCTTTTAAAATGCTTATCCTATCCTGAATGGAAGGATGTGTGCTGAAAAGAGATGCTGACTTTGCCCTCGCCTCAAAAGATTTTATGGGATTTACAATATATAGGTGCTGAGTGGCCCTGTTGGCTGCTTCCAGAACTTCCGTGTCTCCGGATATCTTTTCAAGGGCTCCGGCAAGAGCCAAGGGGTTTCTTGTAAGTTGAACACCTGTCGCATCCGCAAGGTATTCTCTTTGCCTGGATACCGCAAGCTGGAGAAGTTTGGCAAAAATAGGAGCTAAAATGGCAAGCACTATCGCAATTATCATCAATATCGCCTGGGCTCCCCCTCCCTTTGAATCCTTTCTTGATCGGCGGCCGCCCGAAAAAAATGTATACCTGAGAAAAAAATCACACAACAAGGCAACACTCCCCACAAGAACACCTACAAGCGTCGCATATAATATATCATAATTTTTTACATGCGACATCTCATGAGCCACGACACCCTGTAACTCATCTCTGTTTAATTTCTGCAGCAAACCGAGCGTCACGGCAATTTTCGCATGTCCGGGATTCCGCCCGGTGGCAAAGGCATTCGGGGCAGTATCATCTATTATGTATACTTCAGGCATCGGAAGGCCGGATGCAACGGCCATCTCTTCAACCACATTGAATAACTGGGGATTATCCCTCTTTTCAATCTTCTTGGCGCCGCTGATACCGAGGACAACGGAATCTCCGCCGTAATAAACGGCAATACCTGTAACCAGCGCGACCGAAAACCCGATGGCGAGCCCGTAATATCCATTACCATACACATAGCCGAAAACATATCCCAGAACCGCCATAAATACGATAAAAACTACTATAAGAACAACCGTATTCCTTTTATTTTTTTCTATCAATGCCCACATATCAATATTTTTGCTCATAAAGGTCCGTTGCGCATTTCAGGTTAATATGATATGACAGAAAAAACCAATTTCCGGTTTGATTCATCAAACTTTTAGAATTTCACATTAACAGGTTTTTTCTCTTCTTCACTCTCAACTTCGAAAAATTCCTGCTGCTTAAAACTCAGCATAGATGCGACTACATTGGACGGAAACATCTCTATCTTGGTGTTAAACACCATAACACTGTCATTATAATGCTGTCTCGCAAAAGAAATCTTATTCTCCGTCGAGGTTAATTCTTCCTGCAAGGCAAGCATATTCTGGTTGGCTTTAAGGTCCGGATAATTTTCAACAACCGCAAAAAGGGAGCGGAGTGTTTGGGTCAGAAAATTTTCGGCTTTGGCCTGGTCAGCAACCCCTTTATCCGCCTGTATGGCCTGTGTGCGCGCTTTTGTGACATTTTCAAGCACTTCCCTTTCATGCTTCAGATAACCTTTGGCCGTCTCTACAAGATTAGGGATAAGATCGTAGCGCCTTTTCAGCTGCACATCGATCTGGCTCCATGCATTCTTTACCCTGTTCCTGAGCTTCACCAGTGAATTATATATACCGATAAACATCAGCACTATAACCAGCAGCAGCACAAAAAACATTATTGAAATTAAGGCCATAAATACCTCCTTTACTGTTTTCCGTAATCTATAAGCTGCATAAGGACTTTGCCGTCCTTTACGCTCTTTACCAGTCCGGAAACCGGAATATCGGTGGATATCCAGTTGGTCATACCGCCCGGATAAGTGACCACCGTACACTCTATCATTTTATCCTTTATCCTTATAAAATCCTTTGAAGTGGAGCTGATTTTTGAAGCTGAACCGGCCTGCGCACTGTACCTTGGAAGCACCGTTTCCGATTTGCTTATCACTTTCGCCCGGCCGAACATATCCTTGATTATGGTGGAATACTCCACTACCATTTCCCTGCTGTTCACTTTAATGACTTTCTGCAGTTGATACGCCTTGCCCTGTGTGTCATAAAAAGCCCACTCCCCGGGCCTTACTTTTAACGCCCTGGGCGCCGAAAGGGCGTATCCTGAAACTGAAACCGTCACGATAAAAAAAAGGACCGAAAACAATGGTTTGAATGACAATGTTCTCATGACTAATTATAGCGGCCTTTTGATAATATACAATTACAAATACAACGATTTTTTATAATAGCATACATCAAAAGGTTTCTTCAATATGATAATGCTTAAAAAACTTTCATTTTGTGGTTGAACGGATTTTTCGATTTGTTATAATTGGGTTCAATTTTTCAATAAAATTAAAGGGGCAACCAAAGAAGGAGTTATTTATTATGTCTATTTACAAAGACCTGGGACTTGTCAACACGCGCGACATCTTTAAAAAGGCCGTGAAAGGCGGATATGCGATACCTGCTTATAATTTTAACAATATGGAGCAGCTTCAGGCAATAATCACAGCCTGTCTCGAAACCCAGTCGCCGGTTATACTGCAGGTGTCAAGCGGCGCCAGAAAATATGCCGATCAGACCCTTTTAAGGTATATGGCGCAGGGCGCGGTAGAAATGATGAAAGAAATGGCAAAAGAAAAAAACCTCAAAGAAATTCCGATTGCTCTTCACCTTGACCACGGCGATACTTTTGAACTCTGTAAATCATGTATCGAATCGGGATTCTCATCCGTGATGATAGACGGTTCTCATCATACCTACGAAGAAAACGTGGCTCTTACAAAAAAAGTAGTTGATTTTGCCCACAAATACGACGTAACGGTCGAAGGCGAACTTGGTGTGCTCGCCGGGATAGAAGACGATGTTAAAGCGGAAAAATCCACATATACCAAACCGGAAGAAGTAATAGATTTCGTATCAAGAACAGGAGTTGATTCACTTGCTATCTCAATAGGGACATCACACGGCGCCAACAAATTCAAACCCGAACAATGCACAAGAAATAAAGACGGGATACTGCTTCCCCCTGAGCTGAGATTTGACATCCTTGAAGAAATAGAGAAGAAACTTCCCGGATTCCCCATCGTCCTCCACGGCTCTTCTTCAGTTCCTATCGAAGCCGTCAAAATGATAAATGAGAACGGCGGCAGACTCAAAGACACAATAGGTATTCCTGAGGAACAGTTAAGAAAAGCGGCGAAATCCGCCGTATGCAAAATCAATATCGATTCCGACGGAAGGCTGTGGATGACAGGAACCGTAAGAAAGGTTTTTGCCGAGAAACCCGCGGAATTCGACCCCAGAAAATACCTTGGTCCCGCAAGAGATTCCCTTATCAAAATGTACAAACACAAGAACGAACATGTCCTGGGTTCAGCGGGAAAAGCGTAAATAACATTAAACTAAAACCCCGTTAGAGAAAAACAAATCCTCTAACGGGGTGAATCCAAGTAAACAATATTATTGAAAAAGGAATTAGAAACGGCGATTGCCGCCCCTGTCACCTCTGCCATGTCTCGGTTTACCGCTTCCGTGCCTGCTGCTATCCCTGCCGCCGGCGCCACGCGGCCTGTCAGGACGAGGACGGGCTTCATTAACATTAAGCGCTCTTCCTTTTAAGTCTTTGCCGTTTAACCCGTCAATCGCCGCCTGCGCTTCACTTTGCGAACCCATTTCTACAAACCCAAATCCTTTTGATCTTCCGCTATATTTATCATTGATTATAGCGGCTGAATCAACCTGCCCAAACGGTTCAAAAGCAGAACGCAAGTCTTCTTCAGTTGCCTCATACGACAAATTCCCTACGTAAATCTTCATTCTCTTCTCCCTGTTAAACTACTTGTTCACCTTCAAGAAATGGATCCAACCATTAATTTGAGAGGCAATCCTTTCTGTCCGGCAGTTTATCTGCTTATCAATTTATTGTCAACAAATACTATTAACTTCTATTATCACAGCCTACTTCAAAAACCTGATTGCCAGAGGATACCTGTAGCTTTCGCCTTTGGACGCTTTAACCGCCGCGGATATCACGAATATCAGGTTGATAATAGCCACGGCAAACAAAAGAAAGAATCCGACAATGGCAAAAATAAGGAAAACCGAAACGATCGCGTATATTGTCATCGAAATCTGGAAATTAAGCGCTTCTTTCCCTTGTTCGTCGACAAAAGGCATTTCATCTTTTTTAATAAGCCATATGATAAGAGGGCCTATTATATTGCCGAACGGGATACCGATATAACAGCTTAAAGCGCTTAAATGGCAAAACATTGCCCAGTTGTTGATTTCATTCCGGTCAGCCATCTTAAGGCTCCTTGTTTGATTTATATCAGCCCTTTTTCAGGGTTAAAGACACAATGCCCGCGGCAGAAAGCGACTTGAGAAAATCACCGATTATAAAAGGCAGAAAACCAAGAGAAAAAGCTTTTGGCAGACTCACATTCATATAAAAAGAAAGGTACAAACTGCCCGATGCGAGTATGATAACGGAACAGAAAAAGAAAATGACCGACAAGGAGATGAAACTTCCCGATGTCCTATCTATCAATAACCTGCACAAAATCGGTATAACCAAAAAAGCAGACAGATACCCTCCGGTAGGTCCAAAAATACCGCCTGAAACCGCAAAAACCGGAATTCCGGCAATTCCCAGGCTTACAAAGAGGACCTGGGAAAGAAATCCGCACTTTTTCCCAAGCAAAGCGCCTGACAGAAGAACAAAAAATGTCTGGAGAGTAACAGGAACAGGTGAAAAAGGCAGCGGCAGCCTCACAAAGGAACCCAGCGCGGTGAGCAGGGCGAATAAAACCGCGCCGCTCATCATTACCGATCTGCTGTCCGCCAGCAAACCATATACATTATTTTTCGCCTGCCGCTGGTTCATCAAACTGATTTCTCCCGTCTTTCAGGAATAATAATTTATAGTACGTTTATTGTCAACGAAATTATAACCCGGGGTAGACATTTCATATCGTTCAATTGTCTTTTTCCCTGAGGAAAAATGTTTTTTTTGCCCATAGGGAAGAAAAACTTTTCCAATCCTCGGTTGTGGAAGCCCAGTTAGACATTACCGCAACTCCCTTTATTTTTGAGGGGTCGGTGTCCTGATTATGAATTGCCGTATCAATACCAACCAGAGCATTACCCATATTTTCAACAGCGGCATTGTGCTCATCCGTTGAATCTTTCACGGTTGACACACCTATGAATACCGGGCACCGGCTTATATTGCTCACCGCTGAAATCTGCTCTTCAATCCAGGCTATATATATATCGGTATTTTCAAAATAGGCGTTATAACACGGCAGGACGGAAAAATCAGAAAGCGCGCTGACTTCTTTGTAATATTCCGAATCCCACACATCGATATCGCCTTCGCCGCCCAGTTCCATTGTCACAACTCCTGTTTTTTTATCCGGAAGTTTTTCTCTTATTCCCTTTATGAGAGAAACAAAATTTTCGTTTCCGTTCGGAACGGGAAACAAATTCAGAAGAACACCGTCAAACGCATATTCAGAACACAAAGACTTTGCGGTATTTACAACATTACTAAAATCCGACTCTTCGGAAATGTCTGTATTGGGCTCTTCATTAAACTCAGTCCTGGCTTCAACCCACGCGAAAAATTCAAATTCCCCGCTTACTTTCTTCATCTCACCTATGAATGAACCAACATACGTCAATTTCTCGGGCGACCACAGCCAGTCAACATCCCTTCTCACTTTTACGAAAATATTTTTAATGCCCAGTTTCTTAAAAATCCCGCCGAGTTTCTCGATATCCCCGACATCCCGGCTCTGGTCAACCCATGAAAGGTCCACCCAGACAGCATTATCGTTAAAGGTATAAGCTTTCAGTTTTCCCGATTTTGCTTCTTCGGCTATCTTTTCCTCGTACGTCAGGAATTCATAATTATCAACTTCCGATTTGTTGATATCTATAACCCCATACTGAATTTGAAGCCTGATTTTATCTTTGCTCTGCGATAATATCTTTCCAACCATAGTGGTACTGTTCTTGAATGTAACTTTTACATCATCGCTCTTGAATTTATCTCTCAACACATTTAATTCTTTTTCATAGAATTCTTTTTTTCTTAAGACTTTCCTGAGTTCCCTTTCCATTGTTTCTTTTGCGACTTTGACTTCCTCTATCTGGTTCTCGATAACATTCTTGGAATCCTCAGCCAGTTCTCTGTCATCAATGGATTTTTCCATTTTGCCGATTTTGTCCGTAAACTCTTTTATTTTTGATTCAAGATTGTTTTTTTCCGATAAAGATTTATTGAATTTATCTTCTATGACGGTTTTTTCGCTTTTAAGCGTTACATAAGCCTCTTCAGCCTGGCGCCTCAGCAAATCCATCCTGCTGCCCCGCCATAATGCAAAAGCCAGCGCTATTCCCACAATAACCAAAGATATCATTACTATAGGCATTCTGTGCTTTCTGACCATCGCGTATCTCACAAGAGCCGCCGCGTCGGGTTGTTCTATGTCTGTAAACGCGATATGAAGCACATACTCGTTCGGGACCGAAAACTTTTCCTGCTTTGAGGCGACTATCTTCCCTTCAACCCGTATGGGAGTTTTCCGGTAGATCAGATCCACGTGAAGGAGAATTTTGCAATTGGTTTTTTCAAAAAGGTTAACGGTTTCCTTATCCAGGTTCCTTACGACAAGACACATGCCTCCTTTGCTTATATCCATGGTGAAACCCTGTCTTATATCTGTCAGCGGTTCACCGGAAGCGGCGTCCGTAAACTGGAACTCGACCGGAAGCACGGTGTCAATTCTTATATAACGTCTTCTGCCGAGGTAAGATTGTGCACTTGTCATTTTTCCCCTTTGCTGTCGATTAACGGTATCCTGAGCTGTTCGTCATATATATTAACATCATCCATATCCTGAAGTCTTAAAAGCAGTGGCTTCCTGCCAGAAGGCTTTATTTTGTAATTTAATATTTCCTCCGAACCCGCCCTGACATTAAGCGTGTTGTTCTTTTCTCCCTCGAGCGCCGCTCCTTCCACAAAAAGATTTATCCTGACTTCCTGGTCCAAAACCCCTTTATTGCGGACTCTGGCAACAGCTTCCGTTTCTTTGCCTTCGGTAATTTCCGCGGGCAGTGCAAGTTCAATTTCGATAAATCTGGATATATCAATAGCCAGATACTCTTTGTCGCCTGAAACAAGATCTATTTCCTTTTCAAACTTCTTTCCTTCGGCACATACTTTGAAAATATATTTTTTCTGAGGCTGCAAAATCACCGGACCAAACACGCCGCTCTCATCGGTTTTTAATTCCGTGACTTTTTTTCTGTCACAGTAAACCTGTATTCCGGCTTCCTTTACCGGTTCTTTGTTATTCAATATTTCGCCGCTTATCTCAGAATCCAGCTCCAGAACAGGCATAAGGGCAAGGCAATAAGAATTGTGAGGAAGCCAGTACTCCCCGCTTGAAGCCGCTTCCCCCCACCACTCGGGTTGTTTACCTGTTGCGTCCATAATACCGTTAGGTATCCCCCCGGTGATAGGGCCCTTGCCTTTAAACGCGCTCATTACGACAGGCTGTTTCCCCCCGACACCGGAAATCTGGCAGATTCCCAGAGGGTTTTGCCCGAAGACCCACTGAAACTGGTCATCCGCAAAGACTTCAAATCTTATATCATTCGAATACTGTCCCCACTTCATGGCAATCAAACCGTATCCGAAATGGTCGCAATTAAGGCCGTGCGTCTGAGCAGCGGCTCTTCTCGCCGAATCGATATCTCCCGCAAAATAATAAACGTGCCACTTGCCGTCCGATTCCTTTTCAATTCCCATTGCCATCTGCCCGTAAGGGGTTTTTGCGGCCATAGGCAGCAGATAATTTTCCGTAAACACTTTTGCGGCATAATAAACATCCCACCAAAGCGGATCTCCTATATCAAGATACTTGCATAGTTCAATAAGGGCCATATAAATTCCAAGATTATAATTGACCATTTTATATTGAAAATGAAAATCTTTTGTCCTCCTGTCAAAATAGAAGTCGCCGCAGATATTATCCTCCACTTCCACATAATTATTGAACTGCAGTTTTAACATTTTTTTCGCGGTATCTTTGATTTTCGCGACATATTTTTCATCGTCAAAATACCTATACATTTCAAGCGAGGCATAAATATAGCAACCCATATCAAACGATGTCGCAAAACTTTTCTTATTCAGATATTCCCAGTTCCTGACCGCGGTGGCAACAGCTTCATCGGTAAGACCCTTATCATATTTTTCCAGCGCCCGGGCGGCATTCAGCAGTGCAATAATATTAAACGCAGTCGCGGCATTGCTTTTGTCATTGTTGCGGTAACGGGGATATTTATCCTTCGACAGGTCGACCAGCGGAAGGATCTTGGAACAGTAATCGTCCCAGCTCATATTGTGGGACACTCCGCTCCATGGGACACTGCCGTCTTCACCCGTGATATCAATACAAAATCTTGTGCCATATTTCAAAGCCCCGATGGAATCGGGGAAATCGCCTTTCTCTATTTTGCTTTCCTGAACAGGACTGTACAACGAATAATTCGCCATCCCGTAAACAAGATGAGGATGGGACCACATTCTCTTGCCGATATCATCAAGCGTATCATGGTATCCGCCCTGGACGGGATCCTGAAAATGGCATTTCTCACCGCATCTCAAATGTTTAAGGAAATTCCACTGCGTCCACCCGATATTCCTCGCGAACACGTTTTTGCCTATCTCAAAGGGATATGAGTCGACTTTCACAATTTCTCTGTTATATCTGAAAACAGCGCTTACGGTATAAATGCCCTCTTTCGTAAGGCTTGATATATCCCCTTTATAATAAACTCCTTCCCAATCATCAAAATCCTGTTTATAGAGATTTTTTGTCAATTCGATTTTGCCTGTCTCTTTGCTGATAACGCTGATTCTTATTTTTCGGGGAAAACTTCCGGATTCAACATTTCCCGTTATCCTCATAATGACAGACTTTTTATCTTCGGGATGAAAACCTATCTGGCTTAACTGCAGTTCGGGAGTAAAAAGCTTCTGGTTGTAATAAAGGTCATCTATTTCAATATAACCTTTATCCCCGTGACCCGTACTCACGGCCAATCCGAGCCTGACTTTGCCTTCCAGTGTCTTATTGCTGCCGCCCCATCCGTAATGCAGGGAATCATACTCAACCCTTTTTTGAGTCCATTTATCCGGAGAAACATCATTTAAAGGGACTTTTGTAAGGAATGTAGTGTCATCTTCGTCAACAAGTTTGAACTCAAGGACGTTTCCGCCGGAGTCCCCTCTCATATAAAAAGTGAAAATTCCACCTTTTTGAGGGATGATTTCAAGGGGAAGATATATTTCGCACCATGCGGGAGGATTATTCAAATCGTACTGGATTTTTATGGCATTGCCCGTTCTGCCTTTAACCGAGTCAACGCTGAAACTGACGCCTTCTTTGCATCCTTTTTTAATCGTTTGCGGTCCGGCATCGAAATCCTGGGCAAGAATATCCTTCTTTTCTCCGGATTTTTTTTCGCGCTCGGAGGACGGTTCTCTTCCCTCTCTTTTGGAAGCGCCTACTCTTCTTAAAGCGGAAATCGCACAAGTATCAACACATAAAAAAAGAACAAGGAAAACAACCATAATCCTTTTCATTCTCAAACCTCCCATGAAATTCACAAGGTGTTTCCCTGTTCCCCCGTTAAAACAGACGTAACTAAAAAAATACCATTCACATCGGGTTACGTCAATAGAGATTTATACATTTGCGATATCACTTACCAAAGTTTACTTCCCCCCCTTTCACAAAAAGCCCGCTCAGGAGCGAACACCCCTTTGAATCAACATATATTTCCGCATCCATGTTTTTCCTCTCGCGGGATTTTTCCAGTTCTCTGCCTTCGCCTTCGGGAACAAAATAACTTTCTATGCCGTATTTTATACTCAGACTGCCGCTGTACCCGAAAACATCGGAAACAACCGCGCCTTTTAAAAACACCTCTTCATGGGAAATTTCAGGCTTGCTTACCGATGCCCTGTCATACTCCCACATATCCCCCCTCTTTTTAAGGACAATATAGATATTTTTTAAGTCATGCGTTTCACGTTCTTTCAAGCCAACATCTTCGCATTTTATGCTTGAGAAGGGATACCGCAATATAACATAATCTCCCCTGAAAAGGCTGCGCGGGTCTATAGGCTCAACCCTGACTTTTATCGGAGTGCCATGCTTTTTTATGGAGAGCTTGTTAAAAACCATTGTATAAACCGAGCCGCACTGGAAAATTATAACTATAACCGTAACAATCCATATCTTTTTCATTTTAAATACCTCCCTTGATGAGAAGCCTCTCTTTGTTTTTCTCAAGCGCTATACCGGCTATTATGAGGACTAAGCCCACCGAGATAAACATCAGTGACCGCGTCAGAAAATCCCATCCGGAATCAAAATATCTCGAGAATATTTCCAAAATAAGAAATGTGAAACCTGTTATTTTTAATCCGATTCTGTCAATCCTGTATCCGGTAATAATAATTCCCGTAGATAATACCACGATTATTATATTGGATATACCCGATACATAAATGCTGAAATAGCTTAATTTCGCGGCTAAAGCCATCAACACAGAAAAGACAATCCCTGAAGCAAGGGTAAGAAACTCAAACAGTCTTGGTTTTTCTTTCTCTGTAAATACCTTTAAAACCATAGCTGAGGAAGCCGCAAACAAAAAGGCCCAAAAGATCCAGAATTCAAAATTTATCTTCTGGAAATCTCTATACTTATAAACCGGCTCTAAATTAAAAGAAAATATATAGAATATAAACAAGACAATACCAAGCCCCATATACCCGTAAACATATTCCAGTTGTATTTTTCCCTCTTTAAATACAAACCAGTTGAATGAATACAGTATCACCCCCGCCAAAATTAATAATGAAAATATTCCCGGCGCCGATTGCCAGCGGATAGAATACAAAAACAGGTAAAAAGGGATATACGCCGAAAGAAGGATAGGAAAAACGGGCTTTTGGGTTTTATCGTAAAGCCCCGTGGCAAGAACCGCAAGCGGAATTACCGCAATAATTTTGAAATATTTCATCGACGGAAGGAAGAACAGCAGAAGGGCGGAAATTACAGCCAGCGGGATAAATATTTTATCTTTGTTTCTGATTGAATACATTCCGTATAAAACCGCGACGCACACAAGCAATAAAACCATACAGATTAAAGACGGAAGTTTTATGTTGTTTAAAATATATTTTGCGTCTTCAAAAATCCCCGCATTCGCAAACGCAAACGCGCTTAACAACATAAACACTATTCCGCTCCATCTGTAACAGGGCTCTAAGTATTTCACGGTTTCTTTATCCTTGTGCATGTAAGCGCAAAGATAAACTGTCATCCCGAAAAGAAAAGCGGGCATCATCTGAACAATAGACAAATAAGTGTCCACCCATATAAATGAATTTGCTATCATCCAATACCATGCAACGCAGAGGCTGATAACCACTCCCGCGCGCGATTTTAACCAGTAACCCAGAGGAAGCATGATAAGCAAAAGTGCCGGAATAAACAGGTAGTTTGCGGTTTTATATCCGATGGATTCGCCCAACACCCACATAATCATAAGAGCGCAGGTGAAATAGTAATTTGTGCGTGACCGGTATAAATAAACGGTCAAAGCAGAGCCCGCAGCGCATAAAAATATACCATTGGGAAACCTGCTTATTATGTTGAATACCTGAGCCACAAGGTATATATCGGCGCCGAAAATAATATTCCCTAGCAAAGAAAGGCTGACCGCGCTTTTCTCATATTTTTTTCTGTACAGTAAAGCCGCGGCAACATGGCAGGCAAACACAAGAACCGAGACTGTGCCAATCTTGGAGAAAGGGCCCATATGTTTCCAGTTAAATGAAATAAATAAAATTATTCCCAGGCCTACAAATATCGAGCCGAATACAGTCAAAATTTTCACCGGCGCTGAAAGAGACGGCTGGCGTTTTTCCGGAACCTTTTCAAATGTGTATAAATCGGTAATCTTGCCCGCGATTTCCGGCGAAATGATGTTCAGTGATTTCCACCACTCAAGATGGCGTTTCAGCCACGTCCACTGGTATAGGTTTACAGGACATTTATTCATACCCTTTTACTCCCTTCTTTTCTCCCGCAGGAGAACCTGTTTCTCCAAATGGATTTGCCATGGTTTTAATCCAGTTCTGTATTTTATATATAAATTCATCTTTATTTTTTTCAAAAATATGCTCGGCGTGTTCCGGTCCGTTAAATTCAAAAAATTCAACATTTGCCGGAGCTTTTTCTTTTATATCCGCAACGTGGCTGTTTCCCACAAGCCAGTCATGTGAAGCGTATATAATAAGGACCGGCGCTGAAACCCCTCTGATAACGGCCGTGTTGTCTTTTTTCTTATAAAACAGGTTAAAACCCCTGACCTTTTTCCCGGAGCCTATGCTTGTTATTAATGTTCTAAAAGCCTCAAAAGTCCAGAATTTAGGGAATATTTTACGGAAAGAGGAAGGCAGGCTTATAAGGATCATACCCGCTATATCTTTTCTTCCGGCGGCAGCCTGAAGAGACGCCGACGCGCCCAGTGAAAACCCCATGATAAATATATTCTTATATTTCCGATCTATAAAATCCAACGCGGCTGTAATATCTGATTTTTCCTTCGAGCTGTATGTAAAAACTCCCGAACTTTTCCCATGCCCTCTTAAATCAATGCTTAAAACATCCATAGATGAAGAAAACCGGGAAGCGATTTCAGAAAAGATCGGTGAATCCTTATACTGAAGAAAACCATGACTGATCAGAAGGCAATTGTCATGTCCCTGTTTATGCCAGTTGGCATATATCTTTTCGGAGTCTTCCGTTTTTAATATTATTTCACTCAACATTTATCCGGCCTTCTGATTCTTTCCATTGATTTTATTATTCTTAAAGATTCTTCTTCTGAAACACCATCCATAATCAAATCTACTTCTTTATCATATGCTGCTTCCACCTTTTCAAGCATTTTCAGGCCTTTAGGAGTAAGTCTGATAAAATAATGCCTTCTGTCTTTTTTATCTCCCGTCCTTTCTGCCAGACCTGTTTTCTCAAGCCGGTCAATAAGTCCTGTTATATTCGCTCTGTTAACAAGCAGCCTTTCGGCTATTTCACTCTGGGTCAGGCATACAGAACCGCCGTATTTCAACACCATCAGCAAATTAAACTGGCTCATCGTCACTTTGTATTTTAAAAAAAATCTGTCTCCCCTTTTCGAAAGAAAAGCGCCTGTTCTTAATATATTCAACAGCGCCTCATGTTTTCTGCTTTGAAAAGGATGTGGAAGCTTTAACTCACGCTGCAGGCTCATGCCAACCTCCTATTTTATTGCTGCTTTCCCTCTGTCGTAACTGAAATCACAGCCGCCTCAATCTTTTTCACTTTCTGATGTATCAAAATAACCAGAACAAGTGTGGCTATGGGAACAGCCCACCCTATCAATGAAAAAAGCAGCATTGAAATAATCCCCCCGATTTCCATATATTCCATAAAAACTCCCTCTTTTTTTATTGTTAATATATTAATAATATATATATTAACATTTATCCGCATTTTGTCAAGGGGCCATTCAGAGAGATTTTATTTATTCAGGATCTTTGCTATTTTATGAATATGCAATCTGCCTATTTCAGGAAGTTTTCCCGCCAGAGGTTTAACATAATCTATAAACTCTTCAGTGATATTATTCTCTTCTTTGCTTATATATTTTGCATCCAGGGACTTAGTTTTTTTTGCGACATTTTTAAGGTCTGTCCTGTCAAATTCAGCCTTGTAACTTTTTCCGCCTGTGCGCCTGATTATCACGCTGCCGTCGATATTAGCGCCCACCGCAAGCTGTACAGCCTTTTCCCCCACAACCCTGGCTTCTTCCGCGTCAACTTCGGAAACCACCCCGGGGAAACAACGCTGCAGGTACCCGAATGTATCCGCGCGTACCCTTTTCACCTTGAGCTTTGATTTGATTTCAGCGGCGAGGTAGTCGCCCAGAGCGCCGCTTCCGCTCAACTGCACATTCCCGTGAGAATCTTTCTCTCCGGTAGTAAATATGGGGTTGCCGTCCTTATCATGAACACCTTCGGAAACACAGATAACGGCTCTTCCGTATTTCTGATAAACTTTATCGACATCATCAACGAATTTATCCATTTTAAAAACTGCTTCCGGAACATATATGAGGTGCGGGCCGTCATCTTCATATCTCTTTGCAAGAATAGCGGCCGCGGTCAAAAAACCGGCGTGTCTTCCCATTACAACATTGATCTTTATTCCCGGCAGTGATCTGTTGTCAAGGTTGTCACCCATAACCGCGCATGCAACAAATTTTGCGGCGCTCCCGAAACCGGGGCAATGGTCTGTGACCAGCAAATCATTATCTATTGTCTTGGGTATATGGAAAACCCTCAGCTCATAATCCCTCTGTCTTGCGACATTGTTAACAATGTCAGCCGTTTCCGCCGTATCATTGCCTCCTATGTAGAAAAAGTATCTGACATTGTGCGCCTTAAATATTTCAAACATCCTGACGCAGTCTTCCTCTTTGGGTTTCATCCTGACGGAACCGAGGCCTGAGGAAGGCGTATTGGCCACAATCTCAAGGTTCTTTATGTCCTCTTTTGTAAGGTCGGTAAAATCTTCCCCTAGAATACCTTTGACACCGTGCAGGGCTCCGTAGACCTTATTCATTTGCGGGTATTTAGAACATTCTCTGACAACACCTATCAGGCTCTGATTTATGACGCAAGTAGGGCCTCCCGATTGCCCGACAACAACATTTCCCGTTAATTTATCTCCCATAAAAATCCTCCGTGCGGTATTTTGAATTTTCGGTAATTATACCAAAGATGTCATCCATGACAAGATTAAAAATAAATATCAAATATTGACATCAAATAAAAGGTATAAGAAAATATTTTAAATGAAAAAGAAAAGGAAATTCAGATTCATAATATCCGTTCTGCTTTTGGTATGCGCTTTTACGTTCGGTAAAGATCTTATAATCAAAGAATCCGCGGAAATGATTTTCGAAGCGAAGTCCGGATTAAAGCTGAATATAGAATCGCTGAACCTAAACCTGTTTAAACCATGTCTTACCGTACACAATGCAAGTATCTTTAACCCAAAAGGTTTTTCCCGAAACCCTATGATTGAAATCAAAACAATAAAAGCAAACTACATATGGAAGGACCTTTTCCGGAATACATTGCGCATCACAGAACTTTTTCTGGATATAAAATCGTTAAATGTCGAGCAGCGGACCAACGGCCGGATCAATCTACTTGCTTTAAAAAATACGAGGAGTGAAGAAAAAAAAGGCGAAAATGCGGAAACAGGAGAAAAAACACAGGAAAAATCCTTTAATGTGTTTATCGATGAACTGATATTATCATTCGAGCGCGCAACCTATTCAGGGCCTTATCTGCTCGGGAATAAACTGGAAATAAAAATATTTATTCAGAACAAACATATCAGCAATATCAATTCTTTCGACCAGTTGCTGGATATAATAACCGACTCTTCGGGAATATCGCAAATCGAAGATATCTTTTCCGATAAACCCGGATCGCTCAAGAACAGTATCGAAAACACAATAGAAAGCATCAAAAAATATTTCAAGTAAGAATCTTCAGCATATATTTATAGTATATGGCCGGCCAGGAATAATTAAGCATAACCCTCTTAAAGTTCCTGTGTAATATGCTCTTCTGGCATACCCCCATAATCTTATCCGCAATCTTTTTCGGAGATTCGTTTAAACCGAAATATACCGCGCTTTCACCGAAAACTTCATAAAGGGGTTTGATGTCGCTGCAAAATATGGGCATTCTGAAAAGACCCGCTTCCAGCAAAGGCAGGCCGAACCCCTCCTGACTGGAGGTTAAAAGAAGTATATCGCAAAGCCTGTACAGATTTCTCAGCCTTCTTGTATCTATCCGCAGTCTCGTGCCCGCGGAAGATTTTACGTTTGTCATAAATCTCACATGCTTTTCCAATCCTCTGGATTTTCTGTAAGACAGCAGGTATTCATAATACTTCACAGCTTCTTTATTATGCGGATCGGGAGGACCTGTTATCACATAAAGGACGTCCAGTCCCCTTTTTTTCAGCTCATAGATTATATCCATACCCTTTTCGATGTTTTTTCTCTTTAAAATCCTGGTGGCGAAAAAAGCGACAAAATCTTTTTCAAAGAAGCCCTGAGTAACCGCAAACTTCCATATTTCATCATCAATATTAAGAAGGCTTTTTACGTCTATTCCATTGGGCACTATTTTAATATTGCTTTTTTTTATGCCGAATAAAGATGCCATCTGTCTCTGTCTTTCCTCGGAAATTGCCACATATCTGGCATGTTTATTAAATTTTTTCAACAGCACCCGGGGATATTCATCCCCAAATTTGAGACTGTAATCGGGGTTTATCATTGACAAGTCATGTGTCCAGACGATAAATTTAACAGTTTTCATTTCATTTATCAGGTCATATAGGGCGGCCGTAAGCACCAGATTAAAGTGCATTGTCATAATGTTATGTATGATACAAACGGAAACATCCTTCAGAGAGCTTCTGAGTTTCTTTTTCACCAGTTTTTTTGCCCAGTCAAAAACATCTTTCCTTATTTTACCTTTTTTGGTGAATGAATTTTTGATTATGGGATTGCCTCCCCATATTTCTTCTATTTTATCGATTTCAATATTTTCGTCGCTGGTTGCTTCGCATCCCGAAGCGGTAATTATTTTAACCTTATAACCTATCTCCGAAAGGAGGTTCGCATGTCCCTCTATTACAAACTCCACCCCCCCGATAACCGGAGGATACGAATAATGAATCATCGCGATTTTCCTGTGGCTTTTGTTCTTATACTTATGAACTGACATTTCTACCGCCTCTCACAAATCATGTAATCAACATAAGCCGTATATCCATCACATTGGTTCCCGTCGGGCCCGTTATATAAAGGCCTCCGCATTTCCTGAAAAAATTGTACGAATCGTTACTCTCCAGATATTTTGCGGGAATGCATTTTTTCTTTAAAGCTTTTTCAAAAGTGGTTGAGTCTACAACAGCGCCCGCCGAATCCGTGGGGCCGTCCGTCCCGTCCGTCCCGACGCTCGCTATAACAATGTTATTAAATCCGCTTATATGCTTAACGCAAGCCAGGCAAAATTCCATATTTCTTCCACCCTTGCCTTTTCCTTTGACCGTAACCGTTGTTTCTCCGCCTGAGATTATGCAGGCCGGTTTTTTAACGGGATTGCCTGATAACAACACTTCCTTAGCGACAGCCGAATGGACTTTGGCAACATCTTTCGTTTCGCCTTCTATCACAGTGGAAAGCAGCAATGCGTTATATCCCAGTGACGCTGCTTTTTTCATAGCCGCGTCACAGGCGAGAAAATTACTTCCAACAAGAAGGTTGGATACTTTTTTAAAAACAGGGTTTCCGGATTTCGGCGTTTCCATACAAGAAACTTTAACCCCCCTGTTAAGATATTCCATTACCTGTGACGGCATCTTTTTCTGCAATCTATAGCTCTTTATAATGTTAATGCAATCCCCGAAAGTTGTGGGATCCGGAGATGTCACCCCGGAAGCTATAAAACCCATATCATCGCCTATAACGTCGGAAAGTATCAGGGATATTCCTCTCGCCGGACTTATTAATTCCGCAAGCCGTCCGCCTTTAACGGAAGAAATATGCTTCCTGACCGTATTCACTTCCTGTATGGTAGCCCCTGATCTCAGTAAAAGCTGGGTTGTCTTTTGTTTGTCGGGAAAGGAAAGGCCGCCGGCCGGCAGGGGAAAAAGAGCCGAACCGCCGCCGGATATCAGGCAGAAAACAATATCGTTCTCTCCGGCCTGCTTTACAAAGTCACATATTTCCTTCGCCCCCCTTAAGCCATTCCTGTCAGGTACGGGATGTCCGCATTCATTTATCTTTATCTTTTTCAGCCCGGCATTATGCCCGTATTTAGTATTGATTATGCCCCCGGTCAGCCTGGAACCGAGCATTTTTTCCAGCGGTTCCGCCATCCGGGAAGAAGCTTTGCCCAAACCTATAACGTAGATATTATTGATATTGTTCAGGTCTATTTTATCTTGCCCGACCGAAAGAAACCGGCCTTTAAGACTTACCATCCGTGAAACGGCCATTCCCGGATCAACAGATTTGATGGATTCCGTTATAATCCTGTCCGCGTCATTTTTCATATTCCGCATATTTTTCCTCATCGCGCCCCTCCTCTTCCACATTTTAGGTCGATTTGCAGTTCTTTTTATTATATAATTTTTTCTGTGTTTTAACAAAAAAATTCCAATTTTATGATTATCTGATATTATACTGAATATCGCAACGCCGATATATTTCAAAGGATAACATATTCTGTACCGGAGGATAAAAAATGGCAATGCTCAGACAGATAACAAGAGAATTAAGAAATCACGCTCCCTTTACGGTCATTGGATCCGCCTCGGGTATAGTACTTATGTTTTTCTTCCAGAACATACCCGAGAAAACCGCATATAATATTTTTCGCATCCTTCACCCGACCCATGTAATATTAAGCGCGCTGGTCACAGCTTCCATGTATAAAATTTATAAATGCGGTAAAATCAAAGGAAAATGCAGCCTGCTGGGTCTGTTTGCGATAGGGTACATCGGATCAATAGGGATTGCAACTCTGAGCGACTGCATCATCCCTTATTTCGCCGAGTGGGCGCTGGAAATGCCGAACAGGCACCTCCACATAGGATTCATCGAAGAATGGTGGCTTGTTAATCCTCTGGCGGTAGCGGGCATCGCAATCGCATATTTTTACCCAAAAACAAAATTTCCCCACAGCGGACATGTTCTCATAAGCACCTGGGCTTCCCTGTTTCATATCATTATGGCTAAAGGCATGGGCTATCAATGGTACTTATACCCGATAGTATTCATATTTCTGTTTGTTGCCGTATGGCTCCCATGCTGTATCAGCGATATTGTATTTCCGTTGCTTTTTATAAATGAAGAAATCCCCCACAGCCATAATTGACCGCGGGGGATTTTATTTTCCCGGTTTTTTTGCTTAAACCAGTCCCTGATCCATCATTGAATCGGCAACTTTGAGAAATCCGGAAATGTTCGCGCCAAGAACATAATTCCCCTCTTGTCCATAGTCCTTTGCCGCTTTTGCGGCCGCTCCGTGTATGGACTGCATAATTATTCTAAGGCGGTTATCAACCTCTTCTCTCGTCCATAACAGTCTCATTGAATTCTGGGACATTTCAAGTCCCGAGGTCGCTACCCCGCCGGCGTTTGCGGCTTTACCGGGACCGTATAGAATCCCGGCATCGATAAACCTCTTAACACCTTCCGGAACCGTAGGCATATTAGCTCCTTCAGCAACAACATAACAGCCGTTATCAAGAAGGGTCTGCGCATCATCCCCGTCAACTTCATTCTGGGTGGCGGAAGGAAATGCGGCATCACATTTGATTCCCCAGGGCTTTTTCCCTTCAAAATATTCTGCTCCGAATTTCTTTGCATACTCTTTTATCCTGCCCCTTTTCACATTTTTTAACTCCATCACAAACGCAAGCTTCTCGGCGCTTATTCCCTTTGAATCATATATGGAACCGTTGGAATCGGAAAGAGTTACGGGCTTTGCTCCCATTTGCAGAAGTTTCTCTACGGTATACTGGGCCACATTCCCGGAACCTGATACCACACATGTTTTTCCCTTTATCGAATCTTTTCTTGTTTTAAGCATTTCTTCGGCAAAGTAAACAGCGCCGTATCCCGTAGCTTCGGGCCTGATTAAAGAGCCTCCCCAATTTAATTTCTTCCCGGTTAAGACTCCCGTAAACTCGTTTCTCAGCCTTTTATACTGCCCAAAGAGATACCCTATCTCTCTTCCGCCGACACCGATATCACCCGCAGGAACATCTGTATCCGGACCGATGTGTCTTGCAAGTTCAGTCATAAAAGACTGGCAGAAACGCATAACTTCCGAATCAGATTTTCCCTTCGGATCAAAATCCGAACCGCCCTTACCGCCTCCCATGGGAAGTGTCGTAAGTGAATTCTTAAAGACCTGCTCAAACGCTAAAAACTTCAGTATTCCAAGATTAACTGTGGGATGAAATCTTAATCCGCCCTTATAAGGGCCAAGAGCGCTGTTCATTTCGATTCTGAAACCCCTGTTTACCTGATACTCCCCGTCATCATCCATCCACGGGATTCTGAACATTATAACTCTTTCCGGTTCAACAAGTCTCTCAAGCAACTTTGCTTTCTGAAACTCAGGATGACGATCCATAACAGGTTCCAGAGATTCAAAAACTTCTTCGACAGCCTGATGAAATTCAAGCTCACCGGCATTCCGGCTTTTGACAAGCGCCAGAACATCCTTAATGTAAGACATAAATACCTCCCCTTTGATAGTATCCATTAAATAAAAAGATGCCCTTTCGGTTTAAGGACATCTTTGTCGCAACCTACTTAAAAACAACCACCACGCCTTTGTGTTGATTGATATAATTAAAAAGTATGTAATAGTATATATGATATCCATAAGTGTTCAACAAAAATTTTGAAATTCCGGATTTTCATATATCTTGACGTAATATAAATGCTTCTTTAGAATAACTTCTATGAAAATAGCCGTCGCACAGTTAAATCCCGTTGTGGGAAACATTACAGGAAACCTGGCCAAACTCGAAAAAACCCTAAAGCAGTTCCGTCCCCTCAAACCGGATTTGGCGGTCTTCCCTGAGTTATTCATAACAGGTTATCCGCCAAGGGATTTGCTTACAAGCAGGTGGTTTATTAAACTGGTGTTCAAGGCAAATAAAGAAGTGCTGAAAATATCGAAAAAATATAAAGGGACCGGTATTCTGGTCGGGAGCATAACACCGGCAAAAGAAATCGCAGGCAAAAGACTTTATAACTCCGCTCTCCTCTGCTATAACGGCAGACTGATCGCGGCCATACACAAAACTCTTCTGCCCGCGTATGATGTTTTTGATGAAACAAGATATTTTCAGACTTCGGATAAAATACGGCCGGTACATTTTAAGAATAAAAAACTCGGTATCACAATATGCGAAGACGCATGGAATTCCGGAAAATCAGGCGTTTACAACAAACAATACGCATCGAATCCGGTAAAAATACTCGCCGGGAAAAAAGCGGATATAATAATCAATCTGTCCGCATCCCCGTATCAGGTATCCAAGGATAAAGTCCGTTTCAAACTTTTCGGCGCCCAGGCCAGGAAATTCAACGTTCCCTTCCTTTTTGTCAACCAGGTTGGGGGGAATGATGAGTTGATATTTGACGGCGGCAGCATGTTTATAGATAGTAAGGGCCGCTTAAATACCGCATTGCCCTCATTTAAAGAAACTGCTGAATTAATAGATACGGACGGGAAACAGGGACCGATAGGATTTAAGCCCTTAAATAAAACCGAATCTGTATATAATGCCCTCTGCCTAGGTTTAAGGGATTATGTGAAAAAATGCGGGTTTAAAAAAGTTGTCCTGGGACTTTCGGGCGGTATAGATTCCGCGGTGGTATGCTGTATCGCGGCAAGGGCGCTCGGAACGGAAAACGTAACGGGAATCATGATGCCTTCAAAATTCTCTTCCAGGTCCAGCATTGAGGATTCAAAAAAACTCATAAAAAATCTCGGGATAGGATCAAAAACAATCCCTATAAGCAGAATCGTTGCTTCATTTGCGTCTTCCCTCAAGACACATTTTAAAAACACCGGGCCCGACATCACTGAAGAAAATATCCAGGCAAGGGTCAGGGGCAATATTTTAATGGCATTGTCGAATAAATTCGGATGGCTTGTGCTGTCAACAGGCAATAAAAGCGAACTTGCGGTGGGTTATTGCACATTATACGGAGACATGAGCGGCGGGTTGAGCGTGCTCTCGGACGTACCCAAGACTCTTGTATATCAAATCGCCCGGCACATCAACAATAACGGCGATCTCATACCCCTCAATATAGTTACAAAAGCTCCTTCGGCCGAACTCAAGCCGGGACAGACAGATCAGGACACGCTTCCGCCTTATGGCGCACTCGATAAAATAATTGAACTATATATAGATAAAAAACTGCCGGTTTCCGAAATCACAAGGAAAACCCTTCCCGGAAATACTGTAAGATGGGTTGTAAATACAATCAACAAAAACGAATATAAAAGAAAACAGGCGGCGCCGGGTTTGAAAATCACATCTACCGCATTCGGCATGGGAAGAAGAATGCCCGTCGCGGCAAAATACCTGCTGTAGCGGTCTTCACTTCCCTTTTATCTCCTCCGAAAGGAAGACCATCCCTTCCTGTTTCAGGGCGTTTACATGAATATACAGACCGAAGCCTTTTTTCAGTTCAGCCGTATCAATAACATGCACCGCATCCGCAAATGACCCGGAAACAGTTATCAGTTCTTTTAACTTATTTCGGGTACCCGCCAAAATCTGATTGTTAATAAAATATTTTTCTCTTTCCGGAAATACCGCGAGATATATTATTTCCATTTCGACCAGATCATTGAAAAAGTGCGTGCCCAGCGATATATCCGGCGTAAGGTCTTTGCGCATTATCGCGAGTTCGCATAGAACCGCCACGTTTTTTATCTCCGAAAAGGAAACGGGTATCCCCAGCGAAGGCATCTTGGTGCCCCACCTTCCCGGGCCGATAAGCATAATATTTTCATCCTTGCTTTTCATATTCGTCAATTTACCTATCAGCCTGGCTACCGAATATCTGTCGGTAATGGGCATATTCCCGTACTTCCCGGGCAAAACAAATATTATTTTATCTATCTTCCTGGAAACTGTCTGCCCGATGATCGGGCCGCTTGTCTGGAGTATTATGTTTTCCTTAACAATATTGTCCGGAGACTTAATCTCTCTTAACTCCCCGATAACCTGAAACGGCCTGCACTGCAGCAGGTTTATTCTGTAATCTTTTTCATTCAAAAAATTAGCCGCAAATTCTATGTCGACCGGATGGCTGTAAGCTTTCTCTATTTCTTTCATCATCCGGGAAATGTTATCTACAAACGAAGTTTCTGTCAGAAGCTTTTCGAATGATATCATCCACGGGAAAACATCCGTGATATTATATTCCTTCGCTCTCTGTTCCATCTCTTTAGCTTTTGTCGCGAAAATTTCAATCGGTATTTCGGGGCTCTTCTTCGCCACTTCCTCAAAATCATATGATGACAGCTTATTCTCCGATAGGTCAATGACATCCACAACTTTCTGCGTATATTTTTTTACATCATCAAAAGAAGATTCGGGCCTTATCAACGGGGCATTAAGTGCGACTATTCTGGTATAATCCTCATCACAACGGTCAACCGCGCGGGTTCCCAACCCGAATACAAGTCTTATCACTCCCTTTGCCGGATCGATTTTGCTGTTCCATACAAAAGGATTAAAAGAATATCCGACACCCGCTATCTGAGGAAAATACAGATCACCGTAAAAAGAACCTGAAACCCTCTGGACCAGCAAAGCCATCTGCTCTTCTCTTTTCAGTATACTCCTGTGAATACGATATGACAGCGCGTCTTCACTCATTGTGCTCGCATAAACATCCCTGACCGCGGAAATGAGGTTTTTAAGGCGTTCTTCGGGTGTTCCCTGGTTTGCGCAGAAAACACTTTCGTATTTCCCCGAAAAAGCGTTCCCGTAAGCATCCTCCAGAAGGCTGCTCGACCTCACAATGAAGGGCGACTGGCCGAAGTAATTAAGCATTTCTTTAAGCTGCTCTATGATATCCTGAGGGAAATTCCCTTTTTCAAGTTTTTGCCGTATATTGCTCGCGTCATCAAACACCTTATCCGAGTATTTCAGATTATGTTTTTCCCACCAGCACTTATTCTGAATCACATAAGTATAAAAAACATCCGAACCGATGAAAAAAGAATCATGTGTTTCAAGCAAATCATCCCAGTGCGGATTTGTTTTTTTCAATATCGCCCTTGAAAGAAGCATCCCCGCTGATTTGCCTCCGATAAGTCCGGTTCCTATCATCCTCTTCCCTATCGAAATCAAATCGGAAATATCAAAATTATTCTCGCACAGCCGCAGAAGCTCATCGTCGCGTGTTATTATCATTTTAATCAACTGTTCTTTCAGCGATTTGACTTCTTCCTTACCCGTTCTGCTGCCCTTTTCCATTTTTTCATAGATGCTCTGAGCCCTGATAAAAGTACTGGTCCACGTATCCTGCGGATTGATATTCCCGTCTATCCATGGCTGAGGGACCCTGGACATGATTTCCGAAACGGTCGCGCTTCTTTTAACGGGTATGAGAACATCCCCTTCCCGGCTGTGAAGCATATACATCGTCGGAGAATACCGTTTAAAGACCTTAAGGGGAAGCAAATACATTTTTTCTCCGCTTTTAAACACATCTATAACCACCTGGGCGGTGCTGTGTATGGCTTTTATGGCAAAGGGGGTATGCTGGTTCCTGAAAAGCACAAAATAAGTAGCTGTCTCGAAATCATAAAGATACGGGCAGGTCAACATAAAGAAATTACCGAGCATCCTGTCGCTGTACCAATCAACCGCAAGCCCTGAAAGGCAGTCAAAAACATAACAGGCGCCCTTGCCGAATTTTTCAATTACCTTAAATATATCGGATATAAACTGTTCAAATCCGAGTCGGGGTTCGAGTTTATAGATCTGGGCTTTCACATCCTCCGGCAGGAGGGGGCCGTGTTCGGCGAAACGAAAATATATAAGTTTTTTACCCTCTTTATAAGCATGCCTGCAGAAAGGCTCCACTATCGAAAAATAATCTTTGATATCATCGACCTGCCATACTACATTATCGCCCGCGAGGATACCCTGAAGCATCAGGTCAAGAGACTGGATTCCCGAACTGAAAAACGATTTATTTGACGAATCATCATTCATATCATGACATTCTATGCGAAAACATAAAAAAAAACTATTTTTTTATTGACAACATTCCTTAATGATACTATTTTAGTATCATTATATATCATAAGAAAGGCAAAGCAAATGAAACTGTTAACCCGGGATACAGATTATGCCGTAAGGGCGCTGATTTTTATAGGAAAAGCGAATAAGCGCAAAATCGGGATAATCACCGTGGATGAAATTGTGAGGTCTTTAAACCTGCCGAAAGCCCTGCTCAGAAAACTGCTCCAGACTTTATCAAAAAATAAAATCCTCAAATCCGGCAGGGGAAAACACGGGGGGTTCTCATTATTAAAAGACCCCGGAAAAATCAATGTATCGGACATCATAAGCATTTTCCAGGGACCGGTTGATTTCACAAACTGCCTGCTCAGAAACGAACCCTGCCCGAACAGGAAAGTGTGCCGTGTCAGGAAAAAAATATTAAGCCTTTCCGGATATGTGGACAGAGAACTTAAAAAAATAACTTTATCATCTTTAACTTAAAGGAGGTTCTTATGTTTTGTTACCAGTGCGAACAGACAGCCGGAGGCAAAGGCTGTACAGTACAGGGGGTTTGCGGGAAAAATCCGGATATTCAGAGTCTTCAGGACATACTGCTTTTCGGGCTAAAAGGAATAGCGGCCTACGCTTATCACGCAAGAGAGCTTGGAAAATCGGACCCGGAAGTGGATGCTTTCATGCATGAAGCCCTTTTTAAAACTGTCACAAATGTAAGTTTCGACTTGCAGGATTATGTAAATATCGTGCTGAAATGCGGTAAAATAAACCTCAAGACAATGGAAATGCTTGATAAGGCCAACACCGAAAAATTCGGCAACCCCATACCTGCCGAAGTAGAAACAGGCACTAAAGCCGGACCCGGAATCCTTATAACCGGCCATGACCTGCTCGATCTGTATGAACTGCTGAAGCAGACGGAAGGAACGGGGATAAACATTTATACACATTCCGAAATGCTTCCCGCGCACGGTTATCCCGAGATAAAAAAATTCAGGCACCTGGCAGGCAATTTCGGAGGCGCATGGCAGGAACAGAAAAAAGAATTCAACGAATTTTCCGGAGCAATACTGGCAAATACAAATTGTATCCTGATTCCTCCCGAAAATACTTATCTCGACCGTCTTTTTACATGTTCAATCACAGGAATTGAGGGAGCGGCGCATATCAAAGGGCGCGATTTCACTCCGGTTATCGAAAAGGCAAAATCCCTGCCGCCGCTAAAGGAAAAGCCCGGCAAAAAAATAATGACGGGGTTCCATCACACCGCAATTCTATCAATGGCGGATAAAATAGTTAAGGCTGTGAAAGAGAAAAAAATCAGGCGCTTCTTCCTTATAGGAGGCTGCGACGGCGCAAAACCCGGAAGAAATTACTATACCGAACTTGCCGAAAAAGTGCCCGGGGACTGCGTAATCCTGACACTTGCCTGTGGAAAATACAGGTTCAACAAACTTGACTTCGGCGATATTGACGGTATTCCGAGATTAATAGATATCGGGCAATGCAACAACGCTTACTCGGCAATACAGGTAGCTCTGGCGCTGTCAAAAGCATTTAACACAGGAGTTAATGAGCTTCCTCTTTCTATTGTGTTGTCCTGGTTTGAACAAAAAGCAGTTGCAATTCTCCTGACTTTACTTTATCTTGGAATCAAGGGTGTCAGGATAGGGCCAAGCCTGCCCGCTTTTATTACTCCGAATGTTCTTAAGATACTTCAGGAAAATTTCGATATCAAACCGATAAAAACACCTGAAGAGGACATGAAAGAAATACTGGGATATTAGGGGCTTTACTGAAATGAAAATAAAGGAAGCGCTCTGCAGCCTTTCATACGGTATGTATATTGTTTCCGCAAAAGACGGGGGGAAACTAAATGGGCAGATTGCCAATGTCGGCGGCCAAATGGTTAATAATCCGCCTGTTCTGGGTGTTTGCCTTAACACGGTCAACCTGACCTGCGGCATGATTTCAAATACCGGCAGGTTTTCCATTTCGGTTCTTGAAGACGCCACCCCTCTGCAATTCATAGGGAAATTCGGTTTCAGGTCAGGACGTGACATAGATAAATTTTCGGATACGGAACATTTCATCTCTGAAAAAACCGGCCTGCCGATAGTGACCGAAAACTGTATTTCATATTTTGAGTGCGAGGTTCAACAGAAGATCAGCATCATGCACTACATATTCTTCGTAGCAAAGATAGTAAATGCTGATATCTTAGCCGTCGGCAAGCCTCTTACCTACGCCTGTTATCATGAAATTAAAGGCGGCAAAACCTCAAAGAACGCCCCCACATACACCGCCGAAACAAAAAAACCCGGAGTAAAAGGAGACAAAATGAAAAAATACAAATGCACGGTATGCGGCTACATATATGACCCGGAAAAAGGAGACCCCGAACACGGCATCAATCCCGAAACAAGTTTCCAGGATATCCCCGAAGACTGGGTATGCCCCGTGTGCGGAGTCGGGAAAGACCAGTTTGAAGAGGTCTCTTAAGTGAAATCGATAAAACTCAAAGAAAATATATACTGGGTCGGCGGAATTGACTGGAACTTAAGAAACTTTCACGGTTACATGACCCAACGCGGCTCCACTTACAACGCCTATCTGATAATAGATAAAAAAATCACCCTTATCGACACTGTAAAACATTATATGTATGAAGAGATGTTAAGCAGGATATCGGATGTTATAGACCCGAAAAAAATAGATTACGTCATCTCAAATCATGTTGAGATGGACCATTCCGGTTCCCTTCCGCGCCTTATCGAACTTGTACCTGATGCAACGGTTATCACATCCGTCCCAGGTGAAAAAGGGCTTAAGGCGCACTACGGGAAATCATGGAATCTCAAAACCGTCAAAACAGGAGACAAGCTGAATATAGGCACACGGGAGTTGTCTTTTGTAATGGAACAAATGGTTCACTGGCCGGATAACATGGCGACTTATTCCGAAAAAGACACTCTGATATTTTCAAACGACGCTTTCGGGCAGCATATAGCTTCCTCGGAACGGCTTGACACCGAATATCCCTTTGATATATTAATCGAAGAGGCTAAAAAATATTACGCGAATATTGTTCTCCCGTACGGCTCTCAGGTGCAAAACGTACTGGAAACTTTGAAACCTTTTAAAATCGATATGATTGCCCCAAGCCACGGGATCATATGGACAAAACACATTCCTGAGATCCTAAATGAATATGTCAAATGGGCCGGGAACAAAACCGAGGAAAAATGCACTATCGTGTATGACACCATGTGGGAATCAACGGAAAAAATAGCCCGCGCCATAAAAAGCGCGTTTGAAAACAAAAATATTAACTGTAATATATACAACCTGAAGTTAACTCATATATCGGATATTATGACTGATATTATAACCTCAAAATATATCTGCCTCGGATCCCCCACCCTGAACAACAATATTCTGCCGACAGTAAGCTCTTTTCTAACCTACTTTAAAGGCCTTGCCCCCAGGAACCGGACAGCCCTTGCCTTCGGTTCATTCGGCTGGGGAGGGCAAAGTATAGGAATAATTGAAAACGTTTTTAAAGAGATGGGATTAAACCTGTTAAACGGCGTCAAAATACAATACATACCGAACGAACAAAAGCTTAAACAAATAACGGAAGAAGTCCAAAAACAAATCGGAGGTAAACATGGCTAAGAATCTGAAAGGGACCAAAACGGAAAAAAATCTGATAGCTTCATTCGCCGGGGAATCACAGGCGAGGAACCGGTACACTTACTACGCTTCCGCGGCGAAGAAAGACGGATACAAGCAGATAGAAGCCATCTTCCAGGAAACAGCGGACAATGAAAAGGAACACGCAAAACGGTTTTTCAAACTCCTCGTAGACGGGCTCGGAGCCTGCAGTAAACCCTCAACGGCAAAGGTCGAGGCGGAGTACCCTGTTGAACTGGGGAACACACTTGACAACCTTAAAGCGGCGGCGGCCGGAGAAAATGAAGAACACACAAAATTATATCCCGGGGCCGCAAAGACAGCGGATGAAGAAGGTTTCCCGGAGATTGCGCACCAATTCAGAAAAATCGCGGAAGTCGAAATAGCGCATGAAAAAAGATACCTTAAGCTGGCCGCAAATATAGAAAACGGCAGGGTGTTTAAAAAAGAAAAAACTGTAAAATGGAAATGCAGAAACTGCGGATATATCCACGAAGGAACCGAAGCGCTTGAAAAATGTCCTACATGCCTGCATCCCAAGGATTATTTCGAACTTCAATGCGAGAATTACTAAACCTTTACAATTTAAGGAAGACCGTTATTCGGCAAAGGTTATCGGGTTTCAGGTCTCTGCGGAAAACATCCAAAGATAAAATTTTCGCGGAGCTCTGTTTTTGTCT
>DJVC01000114.1 GCA_002440765.1 bacterium UBP3_UBA6266
ACCATGCGGTTAAAGAGTATTCTGAAACTCCTATGCCGTCAAGCGAATAAACATTAACCCTGAAAAGCCCGTTTTTCCCGATAATATCCACTATCTCAGCCAGTTCAATGGGGTTGTCAATCCCTATAAGAAGGTCTGTGAATTTCTTTTCGCCCCCGAAAAGGTCCATTCTCTTTTCGTTTTCGGGGATTTTCCTGTTATCCCCTATAAGCCCGATATCAAGGACTCCTTTATCGCCGAAATATTTTTTCGCAATCAGGGCATATCTTTTAACCATGCCGAGATAATCGGCCTGCGAAGCTTTATACCTGTATACCAAAAAGGATAACTCATCCCAGTCCAGCATCGTGAAGGGAACATTCAGAGAATCCTGCAAAGTGATATTCCCGAAGTATAAACCTTCAAGAATCATCCTGTTTGAAGTGCCCGCCACAAGAAAACCTTCTTTATGAAGCCGGTCAATGATCCTGTTCATCCTGTAGACGGAGTGCTTGAATCTCCTTTCATTCTTATTCTTTTTAAGATGCCTGATAAAGGAGGCAATGTCTTTTTCTCTCACATATTTGAAAAATTCCCTGCCTGTGGAAGGCGTGGGCTCGCAATCGAAGACTATCCATTTTATCCCGATGCCGTCCTTTTTAACCCAATCGGCAAAATCCTTCGCGAAATTTTCGGTGTTATCGAGAGTGTCCTCACAAAAATAAAGATCTTCCTCATAGGGCAACAGGCACCACGCCCTGACATCGACACCGTGTTCCTCCGCTTTCTTCAGAAGCGAAACAAGGTCCGGATCTCCTATGTCCGCCGGCCCTATATGCAGAATAAGCGTGATATCCCGCTTTCCGAGAGCTTCGATATAGTTTTTTACTTTGCTATAGGGCAAAAACTCACACCACAAACCTATTTTCATCTCATTGCCGGAAGAGAAAACGGTTTCTGTCCCGAAGAAACAAAAGCATAAAAACGCCAGGATTAAAAACCGGAAATATCTCAAAATCACTCCTTAACCTCGATGTCGGTGAATATTGTCCAGCCAACGCTTGAGGAAATCCCGATTTTACCTTTTCGCGGAATCCCTTTCAATTTCATCTTTGCTTCTTTCCCCTCAAACTTCAGGACCGCCCAATCCCCCTTTATTTCCAATTCAAGCGAATATACCCTGTTTCCTTTAAGCGGTTCTATCTCTATATTGCGCCAATCACCCGCGTTCTGCCATTTCCCGTCTATAAAATGATAGTTATTAACTCCCATGACATAATTCTTTGCCGCCGAATTCTGGTAAATTCCGGCAAAGACCATTGTTTTGCCCTCCTCCAGCCCCAAAAATATCCCCTGGAGATTCTCCGCGGGATAGTATTCCCTGTTAAACTTAACCGAGATACTCCCTTTAAAACTCTTTTTTAAATCCTGTTTTTTGCGCGCGAGCATATTCCAGTAATTTTCACCGGCGTTATTTTTCACATGCCCTTTTTCAAAGATCCAGTCCCCGGAAACAATTTCCCAATCGGATTTTTTAAAGCCGGAAGAAAAACAAACAGATGAAATCAAAATAAAAAAAATAAATAAAAGAAAAACATTTCTCATATACCACCTCTCTCTTATCGTCATCCATTATAAACCTTATACATTTATTTTGAAAAACTTTTAACTTTATTATAGAATGATGTTCCGATATAAACCCGGGCAAAGGAGGAAACCATGAAATACTTTTTAAGTTTCGCGCTTGTCGCCGCTCTTTGTACTTTCGCGGCCGCTGACCAGGCGCAGAGAGTGAACGAAAAGCTTGATAACTGCAGCAATGTGATTCTCGAAATGAAGGATATGCCGGAAAACGGGATACCTGATGACCTGCTTAAAAACTGCACCGGCATAGCCATCTTCCCCAACACAATCAAGGGCGGTTTCATATTCGGCGGAAGAGGGGGAACGGGTGTTGTCCTCTCACACAACAAAGATACCGGCGAATGGTCCGCGCCCGCATTTGTAATGATCGGCGGTTTAAGCTTCGGGCTTCAGATAGGCGCCCAGGCGGCAGACATAGTGCTTGTAACAACTTCAAGGAAGGGCCTTGATATGCTGCTGAAAGATAATGTGACTCTCGGAGGCGACGCTGCCGTAGCGGCAGGCCCTATCGGAAGGAACGCGGAGGTTTCAACAGATATACTTCTGCAGACCCCTATCCTCTGCTACTCAAGAACCAAAGGTCTTTTCGCGGGAGTAGCGCTGGACGGAGCCGTAATCAGCCAGGATAAAAAAGACAATAAAACATTATACGGGGAAGCGCTGACCGCAAGAGACATAGTAATAGACAAAAAAGCGTCCCCCACCGAAGAAGGCCAGAAACTTATCAACGCCATCAGCAGATAGATTTTTTGCGAAACGGGGCAGGTTCCGTATCTGCCCCGTTTTTCCCGCTTCCCGCAAGAAATATTTACACTTTTTCCGCGCTGCGCTTTTTTCCCCTATTTACCGACGACATTATGAGTTATGAAGGGTTTCCCTCCCGGCCTCAAAATAAAAAATGTGCTACACGTTGAACAAAAATAGTGTATAATTCCTCATTAGGGGGGAGGGTATATTATGTCTTCTTTATTTTTCAGAAAACGTAATAGCGCCCAGTCTGAAAAAAGGTCCTTCAAGAGAATCCCTTTTGTCTTCGATGTGGACTACACAAGCAATAATTTCGACAGAAACAAGGGCAAAGGAATAAATCTCAGCAAGGGCGGACTGCTTCTGGGAACCGGCTTACGGTTTACTTACGGCCAGGAATTAAAATTTTTTATCAAAGTACCTGCTTTTCAGGATCCTATCACGCTTATGGGAGCTGTAGTGAGGAGCAGGGAGTCCGACAAATACGGCGGATATGAAACAGCTGTTAATTTCAAGAACTTCTCAGGGCCGAAAAACCCTAATCTTGAAAAAGTCATTCATCTTTACAGCTGAAGAATTTCCAGCCGCTGTCTGCGCGGAGACTTCTTCCCAAGAAAGTATCGGTTTGTAAAAAAATCTTGACAAATATATTAGCATATTATAATATGCTAATATATTTAGGGGTAAAATGGGGAAAAGACAATTAACGCATAAGGCCTTTCTGGAAGCGGCTGTAATGCTCAAAGCCCTGGCCCATCCGGACAGGATCAGGATAGTTGAATTGCTCGCCGGCGGCGATACGCTGAGTGTCAACCAGATCGCAAAAGGCGCCGGGTTAAAACAGTCCATAACTTCACAACACCTTAAGCTCCTTAAAAACGGCGGGGCCCTGGATTCCCATAAACTCTCAAACCAGGTATTTTACAGCTTATACAAAAAGGAACTCTTAAAGCTTCTGGCGTGCATTAAAAACTGCTGCGGGCGGGAGAGAAAATGAAAGAAGCAATCACCGGTTTCTCCATAAAATATTACAAAGCCATAATAATAATCACCTTTCTGCTGACCCTGATACTCGGGCTGCAGATACCTAAAATCAAAATAGATACCGACCCGGAAAATATGCTTTCCGAAAGAGAATTCGTGAGAGTATTCCACAACGAGACAAAAAAGAACTTCGCGCTGTATGATTTTATAATTTTAGGCATCGTCAACGAGGAAAATCCCAACGGAGTCTTCAATAAAGAGACCCTATCCAAAATCTACAATATCACAGAAGATATAAAACAAATCGAGCTGAAATCCGGCGGACAGGAAACAACCAAACCGGTCATCATAAGAGACATAATCAGCCCTTCAAATGTAGATAATATCAAAGAAGGCTCTTCCGCCGGCGAGATACGGTTCGAATGGCTTATGAGCAAACCTCCCGCATCGGAAGAAGAATCGCTGGCCATAAGAGATGAAGCCATTGACAACCCCATGTTATACGGGACTATGATTTCCGAAGACAAAAAAGCCTTGTGTATTTATATCCCGATAAAAAACAAAAATCTAAGCCACGCAACTTCCCTGCAAATATTCGAAATCGTCAGAAAATACCCCGGCGCGGAGAAATACCATATAACAGGGCTTCCCGTGGCCGAAGACACTTTCGGATTTGAAATGTTCAGACAAATGGCAATATCCGCTCCTCTCGCGGGTTTGATTATATTCCTTTTAATGTGGTCCTTTTTCAGAAAAGTCAAACTCGTAATCGCGCCAATGCTTGTAGCTGTTATCACCGTGATTTCAACGATGGGATTGCTGATAGGGTCGGGATTCACCGTACATATAATGAGTTCGATGATACCGATATTCCTTATGCCTATCGCGGTTGTCGATTCCGTCCATATATTAAGCGAATTTTTTGACAGGTATAATATTTACAAAGATAAGAAAAAAACCATCACACACGTGATGAATCACCTCTTCATGCCGATGCTCTACACTTCCCTTACAACAACCGCCGGATTTGCCTCGCTGGCATTAACGCCTATACCTCCCGTCCAGATATTCGGCCTGTTCGTCGCAGCCGGCGTAATGCTTGCCTGGGTGCTGACAGTGCTCTTCATTCCGGCGTATACGATGCTGATAAAAGATAAGTCGCTTGAAAATTTCGGTCTTCACCACGGGGAAGGGGAAAAAACCGTCTTAACCGGGATACTGCGTAATACGGGCGATTTCACATGGAAACGGTCTAAATCAATAATTGCCGCTTCAATCATCTTAACCGGACTCAGCATATACGGATTAAGCCTTATTAAAATAAATGATAACCCCGTCAAATGGTTCACGAAAGGGCACCGCATAAGAATAGCGGACGAGGTGCTTAACAGCCATTTCGGCGGCACATACACCGCATACCTGATACTCGACAAAGAAGATACCGGAGAGGCTTTCACAGCAAACATCCGCAGGCTTAAAGAAAAAATAGAAGCAGAAAGAACAGATAACTCCCCGCAAAACACAGATACCCTTCTTTCTTATATCGATAAGGAGAAAGACAACTTCATAAAAGAGAAGAACTATGACTACACAGAATTTACGGAGAATATAATCGGCAAATCGGAAGAATTATCGTCCGACGATGAATACCCGGACGATATTACGGAAACAATTGAAGATGAAAGCATAGACAGCCGTATATTCAAAAACCCGGTTATGCTGAAATATATGGAGAAACTGCAAAACTACATGGCAGGCTCAAAAATAGTCGGCAAATCAACCTCAGCCGCCGATCTGGTAAAGAAAGTTTACATGGAGCTGATGGGAGGAAACCGCGAATACTACGTGATACCGCCCACAACAAAAGCCGTTGCCCAAAGTTTGTTCCAGTTTCAGAACGGCCACAAACCCGATGACCTCTGGCATCTTTTAATTCCGGATTATAAAACGGCAAACATCTGGGTCCAGATGAAAAGCGGAGATAACAAAGATATGGAAAAAGTGTTGAAACAGGTTGACAGCTTTATAGAAAGCAACCCGCCTCCGTTTCCCCTGAACCACCAATGGGCCGGGCTTACATACCTCAATGTCGAATGGCAGAATAAAATGGTGCGAGGGATGATTACTTCCCTGCTCGGAAGCTTTATAATAGTCCTGATAATGATGATTTTCCTGTTCCGGTCGCCGCTATGGGGTGTACTTTCAATGATACCTCTTTCCATAACCATACTGCTGATTTACGGGTTAATAGGTCTAACGGGAAAAGACTATGATATGCCTGTGGCCGTTCTTTCATCTTTAACCCTGGGCCTGTCCGTTGACTTTGCCATCCATTTTCTTGAAAGGGCAAGGACCTTTTACGCTGAAACCCAATCTGTAGAAAAAACCCTGAAAGCCATGTTCGGGGAACCCGCAAGGGCTATCAGCAGAAACGCTATCGTAATCGCCATAGGGTTTCTGCCTTTGCTCGCGGCTCCTCTCATCCCTTATAAAACAGTGGGGTTCTTCCTGGCAAGCATAATGGCCGTTTCATCACTGGCAACTATCATTCTCCTTCCCGCCCTCATAAAAACTTTCGCCAAATCCCTGTTTAAACCGGCCGGGATAAGGCGCTATGAGTGCAATTGCGTAAAATGTATTATCAGCATATCGGCGGGTATATTNNACTGCTGACGCTTATTTCGGCTGCCGTTATATTAACGGCGGGTGTTATATGCAACGTGCTTTCAAAAAGAGAAGAGGAAAAACCGGATACAGAAAAAGAATAACAGGGAGCCTGGAAATGAAAACTTTTTTTTATATTTTTTTCGCCGTCTTCGCGGCCTTCACAACATCTTCGACAGGCGAAACCGCCGACCAAATCGTCAACAAAGCCAACCTTGCCTCGTATTACCAGGGTAATGACGGCAGAGCCTCCGTTTCAATGGTAATAACCGATTCACAGGGAAGAGAAAGAACGCGCGAATTTATAATATTGCGTATGGATGTCGAAGACGGGAAGGACCAAAAATTCTATGTTTATTTCCATGAACCCGCAGATGTCCGAAAAATGGTTTATATGGTGTGGAAACACGTGGGAAAAGATGATGACAGATGGCTTTATCTTCCCGCCATGGACCTTGTAAACAGAATAGCGGCCGGAGACAAACGCTCAAGTTTTGCGGGATCAAATTTTGTTTATGAAGATGTTTCCGGAAGAGGAGTGGAAGAGGATATCCATGAAGTGACGGATACCACAGATAAACACTACAAAATCAGAAATACACCCAAGGATAAACAAAACGTTGAATTCTTATATTATGATGTCTGGATTGACAAAAGTAATTTTCTGCCTGTAAAAGCGGAATACTATGATAAACAAGGCGACAAATACCGGACAGTGGAAGCGCTGGAAATAGAAACTATACAAGGGCATCCCACCGTCATAAAGTCAAAAGTAACGGATCTTAACACAGGAGGAAATACGGTTTCGAATTTCTCAGGCATAAAATACGAGGTGGGGCTTAAAGATGATATTTTCACCGAACGATACCTTAAAAGGGCTCCGAGACAATATCTGAAATGAAAAATATCATATTGCTGCCGGCAATAATATCATGTTTTTTATCCGTTTACTCTTTATCGGAAGAAGCGGAACCGCAAAAAAACGTGTTCGAAGCCTTAAAAGAAAAAATACCCGTACACGGTTTTATCGAATACGGTTACGGCAGCAGGATAACCCGTGATGACACCCAAAACCACGACACATTATATAATGAAGCGCGCCTGCGGCTTGACTACAACCACGCCTGGGACAATGTTGAGGTTCAGTTTAAAGGCGATGCCGTATATGACGGGTTTCAGGGAGAGGCTCTTTTTGACTGGAGAGAAACTTATGCGCTGGTGCTTCCGGCCGACTGGACGGAAGCCAAACTGGGACGCCAAATACTCACATGGGGAACAGGCGATTACCTGTTTATCAATGATATGTTTCCCAAAGACTGGATATCCTTTTTCATAGGCAGGGACGATGAATACCTTAAAGCCCCCTCCAACTCCGTTAAACTGAGTTTCTTTCCCGATATTTTCGATATCAATATGGTATGGACCCCCAAATTCACCCCTGATGAATATGTCACAGGGCAAAGGCTTTCTTATTACAACCCCCTGACACAGGAACTATCGGGAAGCCGAAACCAAATTTACGCGGAAGACCCGAAGGGAGATATCGAAAACGGGGAATTCGCTCTAAGGATATATAAAAACATCAAAGGATATGAATTTGCGGGATACGCGTATAAAGGATTTTTTAAAAGGCCTGAGGGTTTCAATACGCGATTATGGAAAAATTATTTTCCGAAGCTTGCCGTATACGGAGGCAGCGTAAGAGGAAATGTTTTCGGCGGGATAGGAAACGCGGAATTCGGATATTATGATTCCATCGAAGACCGCAAAGGCGATAATCCCCTGATAGAAAACTCAAGCGCAAGGGGCCTGCTGGGCTACACAAGGGAAATCGTCAAAGATTTTTCAGCCGGCATACAATGGTATTTCGAATATATGAAAAACTATGATGAGTATGATGAAACTTATTTAAATGAACCCGCACAAAAGGACCGTTTCCGGCAGCTCCTGACACTGAGGCTTACGAGATACGCAATGATGCAGAATCTTATCGTGTCTCTGTTCACTTTCTATTCCCCCACGGATAACGACGCTTATTTAAGGCCGTCCGTAACTTATAAGTATAACGACCATCTCTCATTTTCCGTAGGGGGCAATATATTTCTTAAAAAATACGACCATACATTTTTCGGACAGCTTGAAGATAATACAAACATATATATCAGGGCAAGATACAGTTTCTAAAAAGGATGTTCATCATGATATTAAGAGTTGTTATCGGAATACTGATAGGCGGATTGGCGGGTTTTGCCGTAGGATATTTCGGCAAATGTTCCACAGGCGCATGCCCTATTACATCCAACCCCTATATAAGCACTGCGGTAGGCGCGGCAATAGGATTTCTGACAGCCTGGACAAAATAAAAATTTATTTTATCCTTTTCGCGTCAAGAATAAAGTCCTTTGCCTGCAAAAGTTTCCACCCGTCCTTATATCTCAAAAGACTTATCCTGAGTTTTGCCGAACCGTCATAGGTTTTTTGTTCAAAAACAATATATCCGTCTATCAGCTGGCCGGAAGGAAGGACCATTGATTCTTCATGAGCTTCAAGAACATCATAATTCAGAATATCTTTTTTAAAATCAGAGTTTTTGAGCTTGTCCTTTATCTTTTTTAATTGGGATTTCTCGCTTATGCCGTAATTCAGTTTTGAGACATCCGCAAGGCAGTTCAGGTATGTCCCGACATCCCCTTTGTTAAGCGCGAGCCGGGATGTTTCAAAAACCGCCTTCGGAGAAGACAGGTCCTGGTAATTTCCACGGCCGCAAC
>DJVC01000075.1 GCA_002440765.1 bacterium UBP3_UBA6266
GATTTATCTTGATAATGTTTCTCTGGAGGCGGATTAGTTTTCTTCCGGAGGTTCTTCCGGTATTTTTTCCTGTCCGGAGCTCAATTCTTCCAGTTCCAGCGTTGAAGAGAGCCTCTTTTTATACCTTTCGACGTGGCTGTCCCCTATCCTGAAAGCTTCCGACGCTTTTTCTATATATTTTCCGACTTCTTCATATTTCCTGTAGAATTTTTCAAAATCTTTCTCAAGATAAGACAGGCCTTCCTGAACATGTTTTATGCTTTTTATTATTTCCGTGTTTCTTATCGCGGATACGATTACCTGCAGGAAGGCATAGAAAGTGTTCGGGCTGACGGGCACGACTTTATTTTTTTGGGCGAAGTCGAATATTTCTGATTTGTGGCCCATAAAATTCTTTTCGGTGATGGTTTCATAATATATGGATTCGGAAGGTATGAACATCAGCGCGAATTCCGAAGTTCCTTTTTCGGGTTTTATATATTTGTCCTTTATGTCTTTAATATGTTTCTTCAGGTCTTTTTCGTATTCTTTCCAGTACTTTGCTTTTTCATCATCCGTCGCGGAGGAGAGGTATTTCCGATAGTTATCCCTTGGGAATTTGGCATCTATCGGTATGATAAGATTCTTCATTTTTATCACGGCGTCGACCTGTTCGCGGCCTTCTATGGAGTACTGGCGCTCCCATAGGCCTTTGGGAAGAGCCTGCCCGAGCATTTCTTCAAGGATAGCTTCCCCGTAACTTCCCCTGAGTTTTGGCGCCTGGAGAATATCCTTTAAAGACTCTCCGAGCCTGTGGGATTCTTCCTGCTGGGATATTATCTTCTGTATTGTAAGGTTGATGTCCTTGATGGAATCAACTGTTTTAAGTGTATGCTCCGAGATAAGGTCTTTGGACCTGTTTATTTCGGAACGGGTCTGGTTCAGCTCTTTATTGATGTTTGATTGAAATGAAAGAAAGTTGTCTTTTAAGAACGAATCCACTTTCAGCAGGGGATCATTTGCTGTTTTTTTGAGCATGAAGACCGACAAAGCGACCGTTATGGCAAGAGTTACCAGGATAAGGATAAGAAGAATTATTTCCATTTTTCACCTTTTTTCAAGCCGGGCGCAGGGCCCGCGCCTATGTTAAGCGTGTTTTTTACCGGGCGATACCCATGACTCGGGGTATCCCCTTTCTTTTTCCGCTCCCCTGTCTTTTACCCTCAGGGTGAGCAAAGCCGCGATTATCATGCAGAACCCGCCGAAAACGACTCCCATCGCGCGGTTATTCCCCAGCACGTTCAGCATTATCCATCCGAACCCGAGGGATATTGTTATCTGCGGGAGCGTGATAAAAAAGTTGAATATCCCCATATATATGCCCATTTTTGATTTCGGAATCGCCGCCGACAGCATCGCGTACGGCATAGTAAGTATGCTTCCCCACGCGATTCCCAGCCCGACCATAAGGAGAAGGACGAGTTTTTTCAGGGACGCTACGTCGCTTCCGCGGAGCAGCAATACCCCCAGCATTCCCGCGGCGCCGAAAAGCAGGCTTATAAAATGGGTCTTTTTCCTTGTTATAAGCAGAGCTATTTTAGGCATAAAGAACGAGTAAAACAGGGTGACCACATTATATGCGGCAAAACATATTCCCGCCCATTCTATGCCGTCGAGGTATTGAGGCGAATTTTCCTTTCCGAAAAGGTGCCCCACCGTTACCGGGAAATACATCCAGAGGCAGAACATCGCCATCCACGTGAAAAACTGGACCCACGCGAGCTCCCTCATGGTTTTGGGCATATTCAGAAGGTCGGAAACGATTTCTTTAAAAAAGCCGGAAACAGCGCGCCTGTTTTTTCCTGTTTTTTTGTTTTCGGGCGGATATTCCCTGCAGGTTATCACGGTCCAGAGGACCGCGCTGATAAATACGGCCGCGCCGACATGAAAGGAAATTTTTATTATATGGGGCAGCTTATCCTGGAGGATATCCGGGATCCTGTTTAAAAGAGGCATGTGCGAAAGCACGTGATGCGATGAGCCGTGCGCGGCGGCTGTTACCGCCAGCGGGTGGGGCGAGGGGGGGATATCCTTTATATTAAAGATATTCTGGAGCATCCACGGGAAAGCGGAAGCGGTGACGGCGCCTATGGAAACGAAGAGCGTCTGTATCGAATAACCCACGGTCCTTTGTTTTTCGGGAAGCATATCCGCGACAAAAGCCCTGAAGGGCTCCATGCTTATATTCACGGACGAATCGAGTACCCACAGCAGGCCGGCGGCCATCCATAATGTGCCGGAGTAAGGCATTAAAAACAGGGCGAATGTGGCAAGAATCGCGCCTATCAGGAAATAAGGCCTTCTCCTGCCGAGCCAACACCATGTGTTATCGCTCAGATGCCCTATTATGGGCTGGATGATAAGCCCTGTCAGCGGGGCGGCAAGCCAGAGTATGGGAATTTTATCGGGATTTGCCCCCAGGTATTCATAGATCGCGCTCATGTTCGCCATTTGCAGGCCCCAGCCGAACTGTATTCCCATAAAGCCTATGCTCATATTGCATATGTGCAAAATGCTTAAATCGGGTTTCTTCACTTCGCCTCCGCAGATTTTTCACATAAATATAACATTATCATTATATCTTTTTCCAATAATTTGTATTTACAGATTAATTGAACAAATGATTTTTTTGCGATACAATTATTTATTGTGTTTTCTGGAAAATTTTATGCCGGTTAAAATGGGGAGGTCAACAAGATGAGGATTCTTTTTGTTTTGATTTTTTCCCTGACGCTGTTGTTTTGCGTTCAACAGTTTGCGTTCGCGAAGCACAGCACATGGGATACGGTGGGTAAAGGCCTGGCTGTTTATGAAGGAGCAAAGGTATTGACAGGCGCGAGAGGGAATATGCTTGATGATGTTTCAGGCGGTAATTTCCATAGGGATGGAGGTTCCTCCGGCGGCGGTTCATCTTCCCAGGACTCGTATAATTCCGGTTACCAGGCAGGTTACCAGGCGGGATATAATGCGGGTTTCAGGGCCGGAACTCAGCAGAAATAACAAAAATTACAATACCGGAGGAAAAAATGAGAATTCAACGTTTTAAATTTTTATTTATTTTAGCGGGCATGCTGGTTTTTTGCTCGACATCCCATGCGGTCATTATGGAACTTTCTTCGGCCGACATAAATGAGGCCGTAACCGCCGGCGCTAAATACAGGGATTCGGATCCCATCAGTTTTATGAACGATTTATGCGCTTATCAGGAGGTAAAAGCCGGTTATTATGATATTTCGGTTGTTTTATGGACAAAATATTCTCTTATAGCGTTTGATTCTTTCCTTTCCGCAAAGCGCTACCAGGATTTTAATCTTGAAAAGCTTGAAATGTCGAGCGGATATGGGACTCTTAAAGATGATATAATATTCTATGTCCTTATTACAAGCCAGCATAAGGACCATCTCGATGATTTTAAAGCGGTCCTGAAACAGAGAAACAAAGTGTTTATGACGGATGTCGCGGCAATGAAAAGTTTAAGTGAAAAACAGCCGGACGGCCTGTATTATGCCGTGTATCACTGGGGTTTCCCTCTTAAGGATATAGACCTTAAATCAAAAGCGGCTCTTACAGTAATACCGTTAATGGGCAAGGAACAGGTAATTGAGTTTGATTTGTCTAATATCAAGTAGAAACGGGTTGTGTCCTGCTATGAGAAACGGGACGATTTTTTTAATGGTTTTATGCGCGCTTCTGTTCTGCGGCGCGGCAGGTCCGTTTAATCTTGTGATAAATCCGGATTTTGAGGCCGGCAGTACTTTCGGTTGGGGCGCGTGGGCTGTAAAAGAAGATGTGGTCATGACCGAAAATCATTCCTCCGGCGGGCTTTTCTGCCTGAGGCTTTCGTTGAGCGGAAAAGAGGGAGGCCCTTTTTCGGCGGGCGCGCTGATTCAGGAAAAAAAAGTATTTAAGGAGAACGAAAAAGTATACGCCTCCGCATGGGTAAAGACCGATAACCTGAGGGGAAAATCCGGGAATAAAGTTTATGCTTTTATTAAACTTGAATTCTGGAAAGACGGCACGTTAATTGACTCGGCGGTAAGCGAAAAACTGACAGAGGATAATGGCTGGACATTCCTGAAAATCGATACGATAGTCCCTGAATTCAGCAATATGACAAAACTTCTTCTTATGCTTGAAAATGACGGAGGGAAGGACAGTACGGGATATGCCTATTTCGATGATGTTCATCTCGGTAAAACCCCGGCCCCGGTAAAAGTGAAAAACAATAACAGCGTATTTGCGCTGAAATAACCTGCTTATATGAATAAAAAAAATAAAAAACCCGGCAGTTCTTTCCAGAATAAAATATTAAGGGATTACAAATCTCTTATTGAAATCTCCCAGGCTATGATAGGAGAGAAAGATATCGAGAAACTCCTGAGTCTTATCATGGAAGAGATAACGCGGGTGCTGGAGGTCGAAAGAAGTTCGCTTTTCCTTGTTGACCACACCACCGGCGAAATATGGAGCCATATTGCCCAGAAATCGGAAATAGCGGAGATAAGACTGCCGATAGGCAAAGGCATAGCGGGATATACGGCGAAAACAGGAAAACTTCTTAATATCCGGAATGCTTATAAAGATAAAAGGTTTTGTTCCGATTTTGACATGGAAACAGGGTTTCATACCAGGTCAGTCCTCTGCGCCGCCATGTTCAATCACGAAAGAGAAATAATCGGCGTCATACAGGTACTTAATAAAAAGAAAGGTTATTTCACAAAGAAAGATGAGACAGTCCTTGTCGCTTTCGCGTCGCACGCGTCGATTGCCCTTGAAAACGCCATTCTTCACGATGAAACTGAAATTTTTATGAGAAGCCTGATTAAGACGCTCGCGGCCGCGGTTGATGCGCGCGACCCCGTTACGGCAGGCCATTCGGAAAGAGTCACGTATTATGCGTTGAAAATAGGAGAGCAGTTAAAATTAAGCCGGCATAAAATGAGGATGCTTGAGATAGCGGCTATGCTTCACGACGTAGGAAAAATAGGCGTCAATGACAGGGTGTTGACAAAACCCGGGAAATATACAAAAGAAGAATATAGAGAAATGAAGAAGCACGCCTATTATACTAAGCAGATACTTGATAATATACATTTTTCCAAGAAAGATAAAGATATCCCCCTCGTAGCGTCAACCCATCATGAAATGATGAACGGCAAAGGATACCCGTTTGGTTTAAAAAAATCCAGGATACCGCTTTTGGCAAGGATAATCGCCGTTGCCGACATATATGACGCGATGATAAGTTATGACAGGCCTTATAAGAAGGCCATGACGGTCAGCCAGGCACTTGATATCCTGAAAAAAGAGGCGGGAACACATATAGACAAAAAAATCGTCGATATTTTTATTAAGAAAAGATTATATCTTTTTGACAGAAGAAATTATGTCAGGATAAATGTGGAACTCGCCATTGAGTATAAAGTTTTGAGACCGGAAGAACAGGAAAAGATATATTATTCTTCCAGTACCACGGATATAAGCGCCGGGGGCCTTGTCTTTATTTCCGGGAAGTTAATCCCGGTATCCAGTTTTGTCGCGGTCCGCGTTTATCTTGTGGATATGACACTTGACCTTACGGCAAAAGTCATGCGTGTTGATAAGATAAGCGACAAGAAATACAAAATTGCCATTTGTTTTGTCAATATTTCCGATACTGTAAGGGAAAAGTTGTCCAAATATCTTGTTAAAATATTAAATATACACTAACCTTTTCTCTTCCGCTCCGGAATAAATACTTAAATCAGGCGCCTTGACAAAATGTTTGCTGCCGGTTATAATGCACACGTTAACATTAAATCAGGGTTATATGAAAAAAAGGCCTACTATAAAAGATGTCGCAAGAAAAGTCGGAGTTACCCATTCGACTGTTTCCCGTGTTATAAATGACAACCCCGCTATCAGCGGCAGGACCAAAGACAAGATACTTAAAGCTATGAAAGAGCTTAGCTATCAGCCCAACCTGGTCGCCAGGGGGCTTGTCAGAAGAAAGACACATGCGTTTGCCCTTATTACGCCCGATCTTAACCCCCATGTGCTTCCCATTATAAAAGGCATATCTGATACATGCAGGAGGCTCGGATACGGGCTTATGTTATTTTCGACGGATTACTGGATAGGGGAAAACCGGTCTTATGCCGAGGTTGTGAGGAACTGGCTGGTTGACGGTGTTCTGATATATAACGTTATTTACCACGAGGATGTTCCCGAAAACATCAGGGAACTGGAAGAAGAAAATATACCGTGTGTTTTTATAAACAAGTTTTTGGGCAAAAATAAAGTAAATAATGTCAGTGTAGATAATGATGAAGCTGTATTTAAGGCCGTAAGCCACCTTGCGGCGACAGGGCATAAAAGAATAGGAATGATAAAGGGCGGGATGCTGTCTGTGGACGGCGTCGAAAGGTTTAACGCTTTCAGAAAATCGCTGGAGAAGCTTGAAATCGAATTCGACGAGAACATCACCGGCTGCGGAAACTTTTTTTTCAGTGAGGCTTATGAAGAAATGAAAAGAATACTATGCTCTTCTCCGGGCAGGCCTACGGCCATGTTTTGTGCCAATGACCTGATGGCTATGGGAGCCGTGAAAGCAGCCGAAGATATGGGGCTGAAAGTGCCGCAGGATATCGCGGTCGCGGGCTTTGATGATTTGGAGGCGGCCCGCTTTTTTAAGCCGTCAATAACAACATTGAAACCTCCGCTTGAAGATATAGGAGGGAAGGCGATTGAGATGCTTTTAAGGGTGATTGAAAACCCTTCAAGGCCGGTCGAGGAGATAGGATTAGGATCGAGGCTCATAGTGAGAGAGTCTTCGGTTGTATAACATATATTTTTTTATGATTAGTTTACACGTGTGCATAAATAACCTGAAGCAGATGAAGTTTGTTTAATGGATTAACGGAGTATTGTCAATAAGGGAAGAAACGGTTAAGACATTATTTTCAGGGGGGCTTGTCAAAGATATCATTTTTACTTTCTTCAAAGTCTCTTTTCCCCCCCAGGAGCATAGAGACCGGAAGCTTGGAAAATGATACTTGGCAAGCCCTTTTCGGGATTAAATTTGTGTAAAAGGCGTAATTCCTATATGGTACTATTGAATTATTAATAACCGTTTCCCAAAGTCAGGAGAAGACAATGAAAAGAGCGTTAATAATATATTTTTTTGCGATAACTTTTCTAGGGGCATCTCTCTCGTCCGGCCTGCCCGCGAATGTCACGGCTTCTTCTGTCCAGGAACCGGGATTTTCCCCCGATAAAGCGATGGACGGAAATATGGGGACCAGGTGGAGCAGTAAGTTTGAAGACCCTCAGTGGATTCAGATAGACCTCCTGGAAAGCAGGAAGCTTGCCGGATTAACGATTTTCTGGGAAGATGCTTTTGCTTCCGCTTACGATGTGCTCCTTTCGGAAGACGCCGAAAACTGGATTAGGGTTTTCGGGACAAACAGTTCAGACGGTAAAACAGATGACATTTATTTTAAAATGACAAAAGCGAGATATATCAGAATCGCATGCATCAAGAGAGCGACCGGCTGGGGAAATTCCATATTGGAGATGGTGCTAAAGATGCCCGACGAGGTGCCTGAGATAAAAGTTTCATCCGGGGCGGCGGGAGATAATATTATGGACGGGGATTTTTCGACCTGCTGGGACAGCGAAGGGGGGAACGGCGAATGGGTTGAAATAGATTTCAGAAAAGAAAAAGAGCTTGGCGGGTTTGAGATAAAGTGGGGAAAAGACTATGCTAAAAGTTATAAGATTCAGGCTTCGAAAAACGCCGAAGACTGGAAAACAGTTTTTCAGACATCAAGGTCTAACGGCGGAAGGGACCTGGTATATATAGATGAAACGGACGCGAGACATATAAAAATTTTATGTGAAAATTCCGCCGGAGACAAATTTTCCTTATATGAGTTGGCGCTGAAAGGGAAGGACGAATCCGCGACAGTGGAAAGATTATACAATGTGATGGCGGAGGATTCGCCTGCCGGGTATTTCCCTGACTGGATTTACAATAAACAGGAATACTGGACTGTCACCGGGGCGGGATCCGACCCCGTTGAAAGCCTGATAAGTTCCTACGGGGCGATAGAACCCGGAAAAGAGAGTTTTCTGTTGATGCCGTATCTTTATATGTACGGTAAATTCATTGCGGCGGGAGACGTGAAAATAACCCAGAAGCTTGAAGATGAATATCTTCCCATCCCTTCCGTTGTATGGGAATATCAGAACCTGATTTTCGAACAGAAGATATTTACATGGGGAGATGAAAACACTTCCTCGTCTTATGTGATTTATACATTGGAGAATACGGGCGGCAAACCGCTGAATGGCAAACTTTTTATTACAATAAGGGCTTTGCAGTTGAGCCCCAAGTGGCAGCACGGCGGCATATCAAAAATATCCACCCTTGATTTTGTCGAGAAAAATGACGGGGCATTGGTAAAAGTTAACAATAAGGATTCGATTGTTTTTCTCCGGAAACCTCTGGAATTCGGTGGGGTATCTTTTAAAGAAGGCGAGATAATCGAATATATTTCCGGGGGTAAAATTCCCGAGAAAAAAACGGTGATTGACCCGGAAGGTATTATTTCCGCCGCGGCCGGTTTTGATTTTAACATCCCCGCCGGCTCGGAAAAGAAATTTTATTTTGTGCTGCCGTTGAGAGGCAGGGCGGATGTTGAAAAGTTTATGTCATGCAAAAATCCGGAAAAAGAATTCAGCGGCATTTTGAATAAGACGGTAAATTACTGGAAAGCGCAGTTGAATACCGTTGAAATAGACATTCCCCAGAAAGAACTGGTGGATGTTATGAAGGCCAATCTGGCCTATCTTCTGGTTAACAGGGATTTTGTGTCTCTGCATCCGGGCCCGAGAAATTATGAACGTTCATGGATAAGGGACGGATCTGTTATGTGCGCGGCTCTTCTCAAGACCGGCCATTATGAGGAAGTTAAAGATTATCTGGATTGGGTAAGCAAAAGCCAGAAACCAAGCGGTGAAATCCCATGTATGCATGAATTAAACGGCCAGATGCCGGGATGGGGCAGGGACTGGATCGAATGGGACGGGCAGGGAGCGTATATCTTTGCCGTTGCGGATTACTACCGTTTTACCAAAGATAAAGATTTTGTGATAGGGCATTTTGATTCAATTGTAAAAGCGTTGAAATTTCTCGAAGAACTCAGGGCGCGGCGGCTCACCGACGAATACAGGAACACGCCGTTTTACGGTATACTGCCGGAATCAAACAGTCATGAAGGGTACTTTCCGGCCCAGCACAGCTTATGGGATGATTTCTGGGGGCTTAAAGGATGGAAAGACGGACAGTTTCTCGCGAAAGTTGCCCATAGGGAAGAGTTGACAGGGTGGATGAAAAAAGAGGAAACGGAATTAAGGAAAAACCTGCTTAACAACATAGAACTGCTCCAGAAGCAGAGAAACATAAAAAATATCCCCGGATGTTTTGAGAAAGCTGATTTTGACGCCACTTCAACCGCGATTTCCGTGTGGCCTACGGGAGAATATTCATACCTGCGGAAAGAAGACCTTATGTACACCCTGGATACATATTACAGGGATACCTTTTATCCGAGGACGGAAAAAGGCCTTACATCCGCCTATACCCCTTATGAAATAAGGACCGCCACAGCTTACCTTATGCTCGGAGAGAAAGATAAGGCATTAAAAATGATTAATTATTTTCTTAACGATATGCGTCCGAGGCCGTGGAAACATTGGGCCGAAGTAGTCCATGAGGAATATTTCCGCCCGCAGTATCTCGGAGATATGCCTCATACATGGATAGGCGCCATTGCGATTAACTTCATCAGGAGCATTTTTGTGTATGAACAGGATAACAGGATTGTGCTGGCGGCCGGAGTCGATGACAGGTGGCTTGATTCTCCGGAAGGGATAAAAGTAAAGAACTTACCGACTTATTTCGGGAATATCAATTATGATATGAACAAAGAAGAAAACATTATAACGGTTAATATATACGGGGATGCCGAATGTTCAGGCGGTTTTGTGCTGAAGGTGCCGTGCGGCGGAAGAGCGTCATACGCCGAATTTAACGGCGAAAGAGTGGAAAATATCGCCGCCGGGGAAATTGTTTTCACGAAACTGCCCGCGGACATAAAAATATATTGTAATGATTAATAATATTGAGGGAGGAATATGATGAGCAAGGTTTCTTGTCTGTTGTTTGTTTTTGGTTTAATTGTCTTTTCACAGGCTGTATCCGCCGATTCGAACAGGGTCAATAATCCCGGTTTTGAGTCCGGTAATATCGGCGGCTGGTCGACATGGGCCGTAACCGATACGGTATCTTCTTCGGTGAACCATACCCCGGGCGGAAAATTCAGCGCTTCCCCGTCGCTTAACGCGGAAAACGGCCCGTTCGAATTAGGAGCTCTTATACAGGAGTTCGATGATTTCAGGTCGGGCGATACTGTTTGTGCGTCTGTCCTGGTTAAGACCGTCGGTTTAAAAGGCGCTCAGGGGACGGATGTCTTTGCTATCCTGAAGTTAGAATTCTGGAGCGGAGACAAGATGGTTTCATCCAGAGAAAGTTCCGGAATCACCGGCACTAATGACTGGCATGAGATGAAAGTTGAAACTGTAGTGCCTGAAAATACGACAAAAGTCAAAATCACGCTTCTTTTGTGGAATAAGAACGGGACAGGGAATGTCGGAACCGTATATTTTGACGATGTCTATATAGGAAATTCTCAGAATCCGTCATATATATAGTGTTTACCGGTATATTTTTCTGAAGAAGCTGCGACAATAATGCCGTAGCTTTTTTTTGTCCATTTTTAGCGTAATCGGGATAAATAAGGGTTGAAAAAAATGTGTTATGGGCGCATAATTTACCAGTGTGTTTTCTGTTAATTTACTTTGAACGGCGGGGAGAATATGCTGGAAATAAAAAATTTAAGCGTTGATATTGAGGGCAAAAGAATACTTGAAAATATCAATCTCACCATAAAAAAAGGCGAGACATTGATTCTTTTCGGCCCGAACGGCAGCGGTAAATCCACTCTGATAAAAGCGATTATGGGTTTTAACGGTTATACGGTTAAACAAGGCAGTATAGTATTTAAAGGAGAGGATATAAACCTGCTTGCATGCGAAAAAAGGGTGAAGATGGGATTGGGGCTTATGTATCAGCATCCTCCCGCGATAAGAGGGGTAAAGCTTGAACAGATCGCCGGTTTCCTCAACAAAGATGGAAACAGGATAAAAACCCTTTCCGAAGAGCTGTCGCTGACAAAACACCTGCACAGAGATATTAATCTGGGTTTTTCCGGCGGGGAAATGAAGAGGGCGGAACTTTTCCAGTTGATGCTGCAGAATCCGGACCTGCTTCTGCTTGATGAACCCGAATCCGGGGTTGATATAGAAAATATTTCTATAATGGGACGGGTGTTAAGCGAGTATCTGAGCAAAGAAGGCAAGTCGGCCCTCATAATAACACATACGGGTTATATTCTTGATTATGTCAAATCTCAGAGGGGTTGTGTCCTTTTGAATAAACAGTTTTGGTGTGTGGGAAGCCCGAAAGAGATGTTCGAAACCATCAGAGAGCAGGGATATGAAAAATGTAAGGGATGCGTATGCCATCAGATGAGCTGAAAAACATTTTTGATCCGGCGGACGCGGGGAATATTGCGTCTTCGGGTATGGATTTATCCGAAAAAACGCGTTCGGGCAGTTTCCTTCAACAGGACAGCGAGGTATTATTTTCAAAGACCATGCTGGAAGGCGTTGATATTTTAAGTACGGAGGATGCTTTGAAAAAATACCCGGAAGCAAAGGAGTATTTCGGGAAAAATTTCGGTATCCTCAAAAAAGATTTTCCCGAAGATACAAAAGGCGGTTACTTCATCAGGGTCAGGAGCGGGCAGACCGTAAAGATGCCGGTTCAGACGTGCCTTTTCCTGAAGAAGCGGGGTTTTAAACAGAAAGTGCACAACCTCATTATTATAGAGGAAGGCGCGAAAGTATATCTGATAACGGGCTGTTCCGCCTCCAAAGCGGCCGATGAAGCTTTTCATATCGGGGTATCCGAATTTTATGTGAAGAAAGGAGGGTATCTGAATTTTACTATGGTGCACTCCTGGAAAGAAAATGTTTCCGTTAAACCCATGAGTATTGCCGTGGTTGAGGAAAATGCGACTTTTGTATCCAATTATATCTGTTTAAAACCCGTTAAAGAAATAGTGATGTACCCTACGGCAGTTCTTCAGGGCGACGGATCAAAAGCCAGCTTCAATTCGCTTATGCTTACACATCCGGGGTCTTTACAGGATATCGGTTCAAGGGTTATATTAAGGGGTAGGAATACGAGCGCCGAAATTATCTCGAGGGCAGTCAGTTTAGGCGGCAGAATAATCGCGCGGGGACACCTTAAAGCCGAAAACAGGGACGTCAGAGCCCATCTTGAATGCAGGGGGCTTGTATTGTCCGAAAGGGGCACTATACACGCTATTCCGGAATTGGAAACCGAGTGGCGCGATGTTGACATGTCCCACGAAGCGGCCATAGGGAAAATAAGCAAAGAGGAGATTGAATATCTTTGNNTCTTTGCGCAAGAGGCTTTTCGGAGGGAGAAGCCCAATCCCTGATAATAAGGGGATTTATGGATGTTGATATCCTTTCTCTTCCTGAAGAGCTGAAGGAAGAAATAAAAAACATCGAAAACCAGACTTTGAAAGGAAATTTTTGATGCACAACAGAATCTTCTGCGCCGCGGCACTGGGCATAATGCTGATATCCCTTCCTGTTTTTGCCGGGCTTCCCAAAATCGCCGTTTTGAATGCCGAATCGACCATAGAATTTTCCGCCGCGAATGATTGGACAGGCGGCCCCGAAGTTTACGGTGAAGAGGTAAAGAATCTTAAAAACATATTAGAATCTTTCGGTTACCAATGCGACCTTATAACTGAAGCGGATATTTTTAGCGGGAAACTGGATAACTACCTTGCGTTATATTCGATAGATACAATCGCCCTCAGTTTATTCTCGGTCCATGAAATCAGGAGCTTTGTCGAAAGGGGCGGACTTCTGGTATCTGCAGGTGAGTTTTCAAGGAATATAGAGGGAGAGTGGGTTAATATCTGGGAGTTCGGCAGTGTGTTCGGCCTTTCCCCTGTTCCGTGCGATGAATGGTCAACAAGCGGTTCCAACAATAATTTCTTTTATCTGAAAGCCGTAAATAAGAAAACAGGCGAAAAACTTACTGACGGCCTCGATGAGAAAATATCGTTCGGAAGGGAGACATCTTACTGCTGGGTTTGCCGGCCGGATACTGCAACGGCGGTGGCTGTTTTCCCGAAATATTCCTCAACAATGGGCAAGAAATACAAAGAAGTGAAAGATGAAATTGTCGCGGTTTCATTGAACAGATTCGGCATGGGGTATGCTGTATATGTCGCCGCCCTGCCGGGCGGCAAAAGAAAAAATTCTCTCGCAAGCGAAGATATCCGGAAAATTTTGCGTAATACAAGGTATTATATACAGAATTCACTTTCTGAAAAACCTGTCAAGGAGCCTGAATTGACCTTGAGCGCGAGCCAGATAGGCTATCTGCCGAATGAGTCAAAATTTGTTATTCTGTGGATTAAGAACTATAAATACGATGGGCCCGGAACGGAATTTGAATTGATTAACATGGATAAAAACGGAGTGCCGGAATATCAGGGAAAAATGACAAAAACCGGATGTTATAAATGGCCGGGTATATTTTTTAAAGGGGATTTTTCCTCTTTTTCGCCGGAAGGCAGATATAAGATAAGAACCAAAATAAATTTGAACGGGGATGAGACAATCCTTGAGACCTATCCTTTTGTGATTAAAAAAGATGTTTTTACGGAAGACGCGATACCGATTCAGCTTGATTTTCTGGAAAAGTACGCCGCGGGAATAAATACCTACCTTAAGGATAAGGTAACAGGCGGTTTTATGGATGCCACGGGTGATTATTCGATAAGAATGTGGTCTATGCCGCATGTCGTTTACTGCCTCGCGGAACTGTATGACAATCTGGGAAAAGGAGAGAATAAAAAGAAAGCGTATTTTCTCATGGACCACGGTGTTAAATGGTGCGTTGATATGCAGAGAGAAGACGGGGATGTCTGGTCCGGAATACATCCCGGCGACGATATTTTTGTTACGGATCTGCGGCCGTCCGAGGATAAAAGTAAAAGAAAACTATATTTCTGGAAAAGTTTCAATTACCTGTCCACCTATGTCGTCGGCCTGGCCCGCGCGGCTCAAAGTTATGGGA